>SFMP01000114.1 GCA_004554395.1 Myxococcales bacterium
CGCGAATACAACTCCTACCGACTCAATAGCCAAGGCATCTATGGCGCCGGCACTGTCCCCGATATCACCGGCCGATTCGAAGTCGGCTCGATCTGCGGCAAAACCTATACGAAACACGACGACCTCAAGTGCACAAAAGACGCCGAATGCGAAAACAACCGCGTCTGCCACGAAGGCGTCTGCGCCGATATGCGATATGTCATCAGCGGAAAATTGTGCAATCGCGGCACAAAACCCGTCTCGACAAACCTACCCGCATCCTTCTTCTTCTACGATAAAGAAAACGACACTCGCGGCGATCGCATCTGCACTTCCTACACAAAAACGCCTGTCGGCATCGGAAAATGCGACAAAGTCGGTTGCGAAGTCACCGAAGACGTCTTCAAATCCCTCGTCGGAAAAGACGTTCTCATGATCACAAACGAAGACGAACACGGCCACCGTTCTACCGACGAATGCAACTACAACAACAATAACGACAAGATCACCATCAACGCTTGCGCCGAGAAGATCGAAATCGTCAACTAAACCGCGCCCGCCTCTCCTCGCATAGAGAGGAGGCCATGGGAGGAATCAATTGCTTCCTCCCATGCGGTAATACCTCATTAAACGCTTCACATACGCCGTATTCTTCGGGTCGTGATAACGCAATATCGCCTTCTGTGCCTCTCGGTCTGTGCGCGACTTTGCCGTCTCGATCGGCGTCTGACCATCGATCGGCAAATACGGCGTATACCCCGTGTAATACATCGTCGTCGAAGCGCTCATCGGCGTCGGCATAAAACTCTGCACTTGGTCGACAAACATCCGCCTTTTCATCAACCATTGCGCGACGTCGAGCATCTCGCGCTCTCCGCAACCGGGGTGCGCCGATATAAAATACGGAATGATATATTGTTTCTTACCGCACTCCTGCGACGCCTTTGTAAATATTTCACAAAATTTATCAAATATACTCGCATTAGGCTTGAGCATTAACTCCAATACACGATTATTAATATGCTCTGGGGCTATCTTCAAATACCCACTCGTATGATACTTTGCAATCTCCCGTATATATTCCGGCGATAACATTGCCAAATCATACCTTATCCCCGACGATATAAATACGTGTTTCACCTCTGCAATATCGCGAATCTTCCGATATAATTCAATTATCGGGCCGTGATCCGTATTCATATTCTTGCAAATCTGCGGCACCAAACACGATGGCTTCGTACACTTTGCACATACATCGGGGTTCTTCGACGTCATCTTATACATATTTGCCGACGGACCACCAATATCGCTTATCGTCGCCGTCTTCTTCGGTTCCATCGCACAAATCGCGCGAACTTCGCGAGCAATGCTCTCGGGGCTACGACTCTGTATCACTCGCCCCTCGTGCGCCGCTATCGAACAAAATGCACAACCGCCAAAACAACCACGCATCGTCGTCACCGACGTCTTTATCATATCAAATGCGGGGATCCGCTTCTCACCATACGACGGGTGCGGTTGGCGAGAAAACGGCAAATCATAGACCGAATCGAGGTCTTCGGTCGAAAGCGGCTCGGGAATCGGCCCAACCCACAACTCGCGCGAACCATGTTTCTGCACCAATCCATGCCCACCAACCCGCGTCTCGAGTATCTGAAGCCTCGATGCACGCGCAAACGCCCGCTTGTCGCGCTTCACCTCTTCAAACGACGGCAAACGCCTCACGTCGTAATCGCCACTATGCCCTGGCCGGTCATCGTCGCGAACGCGCAATTCCCCAGGCAACGAATCGACCATCACGGCCACACCGGGCATCCCAGCAAACCGCTCCAACGGCCACTGATACGACAACCCATGCGCCACCTGCTCCAACGTCCACTCACCGCTGCCAAAACTTATCAAATCCGCACCAGAATCGACCAATATCGACGGCATCACCGTGTCGCTCCAATAGTCGTAATGCGCCACGCGCCGCAAACTCGCCTCGATCCCCCCTATCACAACCGGCACATCGGGGGCCAAACGCTTGCACGCCCGCGCATAAACCGTCAACGCTCGGTCGGGCCGCGCACCTGCCCGCCCTCCTGGCGTATACGCATCGTCATGACGACGCCGCTTCTCCGCCGTGTAATGGTTCACCATCGAGTCCATATTCCCCGAATTTATCCCCCAAAACAACGCCGGCACACCCAACGCCAAATAATCCGCGTCGCACTTGGGCTGCGCCACCACCCCAACGCGAAAGCCCTCGGCATGCAAAAAACGCCCGACTATCCCCGTCGAAAACGACGGATGGTCGATATACGCATCGCCCCCAACCAAGACGATGTCGCACACATCCCAACCCAAACAATCCATCTCCTCACGCGTCATCGGCAACACTGGTGCCGTTCCCAAACGCGCTGCCCAAAATTTCTTATGTGTATGAAGCAAAATCGACTCCCTCCCAGCTTACAGCTTACAACTGACGACTTTCGTCTCTCGTCTTTTTTCTCTTTGTCTTTGTATCGCCCTATCGCGCTTTGCGCGATACGGGCTTTTGGCTACGCTATTGCCCCTCGCGGGGCAATACGCTCCGCTCATCACCCTATTTCGCTATCGCTCAATACGGGCTCTTCTTTTTTGCCAGTTTGCGCAGGCTGCGTCAATTATAGTCTTCCGCACGCCATTGCCTCGACAATACACTATGCTATAATGATAGCTTGTGTCGGTGGCGGGCGTCGCCACTTGCCACAAAGACCGAGGAGGGCGAGATGGGCATTTTTTTGAATCCGGGAAATATCGGTTTTGAGCAAATCGTTAGCGAAGATACGTATGTCGATAAAACTGGGATTATTGGATATCTCAACCAATGGTTAAACAAATCAACGCGATATGTATGCGTAAGTCGGGCGCGGCGTTTTGGCAAGACCGTAGCGGCGAAGACGATCCAAGCATACTACGACAATTCGTGCGATTCGCGCGAATTGTTTGCCCCCTACGAAATCGCTCGCGTTCCATCGTTCGAAACGCATATCAACAAGTACGACGTGATTGGATTGGATTTACTAGCCTTTTTCCAACGTAGGCACGATCACAAGACTTTTATCGATCGCCTAGAGATGGCTGTACTTGCTGAAATATGCGACAAATGGCCCGACATCGATGGACTCGTAGATATGACGCTTGCCGATGCTCTCGTCAAAGTGCACGATAAAACGGGCGCGCAGTTCGTATTCGTCATCGACGAATGGGATGCCGTATTCCGCTATTATCCAAAAGACGAATCATTGCAATCGGAGTGGATTCATTTCCTTCGCGACATGTTCAAACAGGCAAATATGGATAAGTGCGTCGCGCTCGTCTATATGACGGGTATCTTACCCGTCAAGAAGTATAGCACGCAATCGTCGTTGAATCAGTTTTTTGAATACACCATGATTCAGCCATTAGAACTGGAAAAGTATGTTGGATTTTTGCCATCAGAGGTCGACGCATTGTGCGAGAAGTTTGATATGGATCGCGCAGAGGCCGCCAATTGGTACGATGGTTATACGTTCCCTCACGAGCACCATGTATACAACCCGTGTTCAGTGGCTAAAGCCATGAAGAGTCATACCTACAGTTGCTACTGGACGCAAACCGATACATTTGAATCGCTATTAAAATATATCAATATCGACCTCGATGGTATATATAACGACGTCATGCATATGATAGGTGGCGGACGCGTCGATGTCGATATATCTGCTTATGATAAATCATTTACGATACCCCAAAATAAGAATCATTGTTTCTCGTTGCTCGTACATATCGGTTATTTGGGATATGATGCAATGGCATCGCAAGTCTTTATCCCCAACGAAGAAGTGCGTTTGGCGTTTCGGAGTGCTTTGGAAGAGTGCTCGTGGCCCGAAGCCATCAAGCCATATCAACGATCGAAAAAGTTTATCGATGCCATCCATGCCGAAGATAGTGCAACCGTCGCTCGCATGGTCGAAGAAACGCATCAATATATGACATCGGTATTGAATTACAATAATGAAAACGCCCTAGCTTGTGTCGTTTCAGTCTTGTGCTTTTATGCCGAAAATCTCTACCATGTCATCCGCGAGTTCCCAACCGGCAAAGGCTTTGCCGATATCGTCTTGTTGCCCAAAAAGGGCGTACACAAACCCGCGATTGTCGTCGAACTCAAATTCAACAAAGATGTCAAAGCGGCCATCGACCAGATCCACAATAATCAATATCCGGGGCGACTCGCCGATTTCTATGGCGATTTGATATTGGTCGGCATCTGCTACGATAAGAAAAAGGCACACGATTGTGCCATCGAGAGGGTTGAGCGAGAGAGAGTAGAACCATTGACATCATTCCATAGCCCTTGACCTCACCCCTGGCCTGCCCCCCCCTCTCCATAAATGGCGAGGGGGAAAAGACGCCCGCGCCGCGGGCGTGATTGATTGGGCATGGCAGTTGGATTCGGCATCGCCCGAGCGATAATAATCGGCGATTTCAACATATTCGAGATAATCCTTATTACTTTCAATAAATCTATTATATTTGCAAACGCCTAAATGAACCTTAAATCCTTCAAAAGACTCTTTGCCTTCGTCTATTTGCTTTTGAGTCAAAAGCCCTGGATTGCGTTTTGCAAATTCATCGACAGCTTTTGCTTTGCGTTCTTTGAATTTCGACAAGTAATCTTCGCGAGCCTTGTCCATTATGGCAAATGCTTCGTCTTTTGAGATTTCTTTCCCCTTATAAACATATACGGTTTTCGATGCATTACCATAATAGCATAGATCATCGGTATTGAGTGTGGGAGCGTCGAATTTGATCCCAAACGCGACAACTGCTTGCATATCGCAATCCGATGCATGTTTGCGTCGATCACCGCAATCAACGACGTCGATATCAAATCGATGGGCTTACCACTGCTATCCGATGTATCACCTTTGCCGATACATTGACAATTCGCCTTTTCGTCGTAATAACAACCGACGTTGAGTTTTCCAGATTCGCTCGATTGCAAAGTAAACTGCTGGACGATAAACAAACCATCTTCAAAGCCTACGATTCCGTAGCTTTCGTCGGTATTGACCTCTTGTTGCGCCGATTCAGAAGAACTACATGACGTGAGGCAAAGCCCAAATAATGCCATAATTGCTAGTGGTCGATTCATCGAAGCCTCCTGCTGTATACAAAGTGAATATAATTGACACATATTGAAATCGTAATGAACGTAACCCAACAATCATCACCTCGTGAATTATAACGCATACCGGTGCCGTATCCAAGAACACGACTAAAAAAAGCAACCAACCGTTCGCCCTATCGTTCTCTCAACGCGCTGCTTTAGATATTGGGATGGCGTCGAAATGCGTTGTGTCCGTGAAGGAGTAAAGTGTTTGCGTGGGGATACGACAACGACAGTGGTCGACGGAGCGTGCGAAAAAAAGTTGGTGTCGTGGCTTGACTGTGTGTCGTTGGGGTTTAACGTGATGCGACTGTTTGGCACGCCAATGCGAGTGGGCTCGATGCGGCGTGCTTTTTTCACGATTTTTAGGAGTTATCATCATGAAAGTTCGTCCCTTACAAGACAGAGTCCTCGTCAAACGCGTCGAAAGCGAAACACGCAGTGCTGGTGGCATCATCATTCCCGATACGGCGAAAGAGAAGCCGTTAGAGGGTATCGTGATAGCCGTTGGGTTGGGCAAGCGCCTCGACGATGGGTCGCGTGTGGCACCCGAAGTCAAGGAAGGCGATCGCGTGTTGTTTGGCAAGTATGCAGGCACCGAAATCAAAGTCGATGGCGTCGATCACATGATACTGAAAGAAAGCGATATCTTGGGCATTTTAGATTAATCTATATCGTTAGAGGAGTAGAAATATGGCTGCAAAAGAAATTATTTTTGACGAACAGGCGCGTAAAAAAGTCCTCCGTGGCGTGAATCAAATTGCCGACGCGGTCAAAGTTACGCTGGGTCCTAAAGGGCGCAACGTCGTCATCCAGAAGGCTTATGGAGCACCGCTCATTACGAAAGATGGCGTCACGGTTGCCAAAGAAGTCGAGCTCGAAGACAAATTCGAGAACATGGGGGCGCAAATGGTGCGCGAAGTGGCGTCGAAGACGAACGACATTGCCGGCGACGGCACGACGACGGCGACTGTTTTGGCGCAAGCCATCTTCCGCGAAGGCGTGAAATTCGTCATCGCAGGTCAGAGCCCGATGAGCATCAAACGCGGCATCGATAAATCGGTCGAAGCCGTCGTCGCAGAACTCAAGAAATTGGCTCGTCCGACGCAATCGGAGCAAGAAATCGAACAAGTCGGAACGATTTCGGCCAATGCCGACCGCACGGTTGGTGAAATTTTGGCGCGAGCCATGACGGAAGTCGGCAAAGATGGCGTCATCACCGTCGAAGAGGCGAAAGGTCTCGAAACCGAGCTCAAAGTCGTCGAAGGTATGCAATTCGACCGTGGCTATTTGTCGCCGTATTTCGTGACGAATGCCGACCGCATGACCGTCGAATTCGACAAACCAAAAGTCTTGCTCTACGACAAGAAGATTTCGAGCATGAACGAGCTTTTGCCGATTCTCGAAAAAGTGGCAGGTGCGAGCCGTCCGCTCGTGATCATCGCCGAAGACGTCGAAAACGAAGCTCTGGCGACGCTCGTCGTCAATCGTATGCGCGGTGCGCTCCAAGTCGCAGCCGTCAAGGCCCCAGGCTTTGGCGATCGCCGCAAAGCCATGATGGAAGACATCGCCGCATTGACGGGTGGCACGCTCATCACCGCCGATTTGGGTATGAAGCTCGAAGATGCGACGATCGACATGTTGGGCGAGGCGGAACGCGTCAACATCGACAAAGACAATACGACGATCGTCAATGGTGCGGGTAAAGCCGAAGCCATTCAAGCTCGTGTCAACCAAATTCGCGCCGCCATCGAGGAATCGAAATCGGATTACGATCGCGAAAAGTTGCAAGAACGCCTCGCTAAGCTCGTCGGTGGCGTTGCCGTCGTTCAAGTCGGTGCCGCAACCGAAGTCGAAATGAAAGAGAAAAAAGCTCGCGTTGAAGATGCACTCAACGCGACGCGTGCCGCTATCGAAGAGGGCATTGTTCCTGGTGGTGGCGTTGCACTCGTTCGCGCTCAAAAAGCACTCGATGGGCTCAAATTGCCTGCCGATGAGCAGTTCAGCGTCGATATCGTGCGCCGTGCTATCGAAGAGCCGATTCGCCAAATCGCCGAAAATGCGGGCGTCGACGGTTCGATCGTCGTCCAAAAAGTCCGCGAAGGCAAAGACGGCTTTGGCTACAATGCCGCAACCGATACGTATGAAGACCTCTTGACGGCTGGCGTCATCGATCCGGCAAAAGTGACGCGTAGTGCGTTGCAATATGCTGCAAGCATCGCTGGGCTCTTGCTCACGACCGATGCCATGATCGCCGAATTGCCCAAAGACGACAAAGCACCTGCTATGCCCGCCGGCGGCGGCATGGGTGGTATGGGCGGTATGGGCTTCTAAGCCATATACAGAAATGGCGCCCGTTTGGGGCGCCATTCGCATTCCCCTAGTGCGTTGTCGCATTGGGGGGAGGTCAATGTGGCTAGCCTACGTTTACGACGATATCGTCGTCGGTGTTGGGGAGGCCATCGGCGCCGCTAGAATAGAGTTTGATCTTGTTGCCCGTCTTTTCGAAATTGTAGGGATTGCCCCATGGATCGTCGGGTACTTCGTCGATGATCTTGCGGTTATCGGGAGTATTGACGAGGTCTTCGAGGCGCTCGGGGAATTTTTTGTAGTAGAGTCGATAGGCTTCGCAATTGCCTTTGAGGCTCTTGAGCTGTGTTTCAGCGAGGCCGTTATTTGCTCGATCGGTAGCACCCATGACGTTGTAGCCGACGAGCCCCATAATGGCGACCATCAGCGTGACGACGATCATGATTTCGATGAGCGTCATGCCTTTGCGCAGAGCAGGCGATTTTTGCGCCGCGAAGACGCGTTCTATCCATTTTATAGCCATAAATTCGTTCTCCATTTGGTTCGAAACTCAACGCCAATATTGCGTCGCGAGCCCTTATTAGCATAAATGAACGATTCGTGCTCAATATTCCGCTATTTTTATTGGGGGCATGGGGACTTTAGACCTATGCATGGCTCATGCAAAGCGAAGCGCAGGCGCGGCGTATGCGCGCAAGGGCCCCAGCCCGAGCACATAGCCGCGCCCAGAGCCCGTATTGAGCGATAGCGAAATAGGGCGACAAGCGGAGCGTATTGCCCCGTGAGGGGCAATAGCGTAGCCAAGAGCCCGTATCGCGCTTTGCGCGATAGGGCACTGGGCGAGCGAATTGCCCAAAGGGCAATCGCTGCCCGCAAAACTCGCAAAACTCGCATGTCCTAGAGTTTAGCCGAAGCCGTCGCTGAGCTGCATGATGGGGAGCATGATGGCGAAGACGACGAAGCCGATGGTGCCGCCCATGACGACGATCATGAGGGGTTCGAGCATGGAGGTCATGGCTTCGATGCGCACGGAGACTTGCCCTTCGTAATTATCGGCGACGGAGTTGAGCATTTCTTCGAGGCGGCCTGCGCGTTCGCCGACGCTTATCATGTGCGTCATGAGTGGGGGGAATTCGCCTGAGCGTTTGAGAGGGGCGGCTAGGGTGTCGCCTTCGCGGATGCTTTCGTGTGCGGTTTCGACGACTTTGCCGAGGACGACGTTGCCGACGATGGATTTGACGATGTCGAGTGCTTTGAGGAGTGGGACGCCGCTGGCGAGTAGTGTGGAGAGCGTTTTGGCGAAGCGAGAGAGCGAGACCATGCGCATGACGCCGCCGATGATGGGGATTTTGAGGAGGAATGTGTCCCAGATTCTGCGGCCTTTTTCGGTCGAGACCCATTTTTTGAATAGGAAGCCGATGCCGATGCAGACGGCGGCGATGAGCCACCAGAAGTTAGAGACGAAATCGGAGGTCCAGAGGAGGATTTTCGTGATGAATGGGAGCTCTTTTCGCTGGTGTTCGAACATCTTCGTGACGCGCGGGACGATGAAGACCATGAGAACGACCATGAGCAAGACGCCGATGACGATCATGATGATCGGGTAGACCATGGCACTGATGACTTTTGAACGGATGCGCAGTTGGCTCTCGAGGAAGGCGGTGAGTCGTTCGAGGACGATATCGAGGCTACCCGACGATTCGCCGGCGCGGATCATGCTGATGTAGAGGGTATCGAAGAGTTTTGGGTAGTCGCCCATGGCATTGGCGAGGCTCGAACCTTCGCTGACTTTCGACTTGATATCGGTGAGGGCTGTTTTGAGCGTTTCGTTTTCGGCTTGATCGGCAAGGGCGCTGAGGCTTTCGACGAGTGGGATTGCGGCTTTTTGCAGGGTGCAGAACTGGCTCGTAAAGTCTTTGATATCTTGTTTCGAGACGCCCGATCCGATTTTGATTCGGACGGCGCCTTTTTGCGACTCGGCGGCTTTGATGCCCGTTTTTTCGTTGACTTCGCTGAGGTAGATGCCGCCCTTGCTCAAGACTTCGCGCAAAGCCGCCTTATTGGGCGCATCTTTCGTGCCTTTGACGGTCTTACCTGCCGCATTTAAGCCTTTATATTCGTAGAGTGGCATGAGATTTCGTCCTCACTCGTTAAAATCGTTTAATCCGACGTATCTTGCGTGACGCGTTGGATTTGGAGGGAAATACTGGGGGGATTGGTTAATCCGACGTATCTCGCGTGACGCGTTGAATTTGGAGGGAAATACCGGGGGGATTGGTTAATCCGACGTATCTCGCGTGATGCGTTGGATTTGGAGGGAAATACTGGGGGATTGGTTAATCCGACGTATCTTGCGTGACGCGTAGGATTTCAGGGATACTCGATATACCGGCCAAAACTTTATCGATGCCATCGGCGCGAAGACTGGTCATGCCGTTAGATTCGGCTTCGCGTTTAATCGTCGCGGCGTCGGCGCGTTGCATGACGTAGCGGCGAATCGCATCGTTGATGACCATCATTTCGTAGATAGCCGTTCGGCCTTTGTATCCGGAATTATTGCATTCTTTGCAGCCGCATGGCTTATAGAGTAAACCGCCGACGCGATCGATTTGCTGGCGTGTGATGCCGATTTCGGCGAGTTCTTCGGGCGAAGGCTCGTAGGGTAGTTTGCACAGGGGGCAGAGGCGTCGAACGAGTCGTTGAGCCATGGCGAGTTCGAGCGACGAGCTGACGAGGAAAGGCTCGACGCCCATATCGATGAGTCGCGTGAAGGCGCCGGCAGCGTCGTTTGTATGTAGCGTCGAAAAGACCAAGTGGCCGGTGAGAGCGGCTTGGATGGCGATATCGGCCGTTTCTTGGTCGCGGATTTCGCCGACCATGATGACGTCGGGGTCGTGACGCAAATAGCTACGCAAGCCGCTGGCGAATGTGAGCCCGATTTTGGCATTGACCGCCATTTGGCTGATTCCTGCGAGTTGGTATTCGACGGGGTCTTCGACGGTGAGGATGTTTTTGTCGGGGGTATTGATGCGATTGAGGCAAGCGTAGAGCGTCGTCGATTTTCCCGATCCCGTAGGCCCTGTGACGAGGACGATGCCGTGAGGTTGTGTGATCGCATGGGTAATGACGCGATAATGCCGTTCGTTGAAGCCCAAATCTTTGAGATCGAGCAAAATCGCTTGTTGATCGAGGATACGCATGGTGATGCGCTCGCCGTAGACGGCGGGAGCGGTGGCGACGCGGACGTCGATATCGCGACCGGCGATTTTGAAGCGGATTCGACCGTCTTGTGGGATGCGTTTTTCAGCGATATTGAGACTGCTCATGATCTTGACGCGGACGACGATGGCGCTGTGGAATCGCTTGGGCGCACTGGCGATTTCTTTGAGCACGCCATCGACGCGGAATCGGAAGATGACGCGATCTTCGGCGGCTTCGATATGGATATCGGAGGCTCGCTCGCGCATGGCTTGTTGGAAGACCATGTTCATGAGCTGGATAATCGGCCCCTCGTCGTCGCTGGCAGCTCGATTGAGGATATCTTCGATTTTTTCGGCTTCTTCTTCTTCGCCCGCAGGTTTTTGCGTATCGAGGTTTTCGGCCATATTGGCGAGGTCGCCGCGTTTATCGAAGATACCAGCGATGAGTTTTTTGACGACATCGCGCGGAGCGAGGACCGGGACGGGTTCCATTTCCGTCATGACGCGGATGACGTCGAGGCCATCGAGGTTGAGTGGATCGACGATAGCCGTGAGCACAAAGCCATTTCGAGCTTCGAATGGCATGATGAGCTCGCGCATGGCGACGGCGTAGTTATAATCTTTTGACAGCGTCATATCGACGGCTTCGAGATCGAACGATTCGCGGACTTCCATGCCGAATTGGAGCCCGAGAGCTCGCAGAACGTCGATGTCTTTGGCGCATTCGCGCTCGACTAAGATTTCGCCCAATCGTCTATCGGGTGCAGATGCTTGAAATTCAAGGCATTCAGCTATCTGTTGCGGAGTAACGACTCCGTGACTGACGAGTATTTCGCCTAGGCGTTTAGATCCAAACATCGCATTCCTCGATTCGTTCTATGGATAGAATAGAGATCTATGGGCAGAATATAAGCGTTGACTAATTGCCGCTCGGTCGCGGACTGCGACCGCCGGGGCCGCGAGGTTGCGCCTGACGTGTATTGGAACGCGCATTGTTCGTTGCGCCAGCCCCAGTCGCCGTCGTCGAGGCGTATCCATCGCTAAATCCATCGGGCAAATCGATGCCATCGTCGTCGCCGTTGAATTCGACGATATTTTGCGCTTCGCGAATGGCGTTGAGCTCGCTTTCGCGGCTGTCGATCGATTGGCGAATGTCTTCCAAGAGCCCGTGTTTCTTGTCGTAATTGACACTTCTGACGTAGTTAATGTCTTTGCGTCCGAAGAAGGAGACGAATTCATCGCGTTCTTCTTGTTTTCGCTTGCTAATCTTATCGAGGTCGGCACTCGATTCGATGATATAGGGCGTGAGCATGAGCAAGAGATTTTGCTTTTGAATCGTCTTTTCGGTCGATCGGAACAAATAGCCCAAGACTGGGATATCGCCCAATAGAGGCACTTTAGAGACGGATTGCGATTCGGAATCGCGCACCAAACCGCCCAATACGACAGTTTGTTGATCGGGCACGACGACGACCGTTTTGAGGTTTCTCATACGCGTCGACGGGCCGCCGATATCGGAACCACCAGGTTTGACTTCTTCGATTTCCTCTTCGATATCGAGCCGAACCGTACCACCTTCGTTGATTTGCGGTTTGATCTTGAGCGTCAAAGCGACGTCGACGCGTTCGATCGTCGTGCCATAGCCCGATAGGAGGCTTCCCAAGGCGTTTGCCGACGTATCGCCGCCCGCCAAGCCATTGAGGAGCGACGAATAATTCGACGTCGAACTCGTCACATAGGGAATGCGTTCACCGACGCTGATTTCGGCTTCTTGATTGTCGAGCGTGAGTATGGTCGGCGTCGAGAGGACGTTGACATCGGTATTCGTTTGTAGCGCATTGACGACGGCACCGATACTGGGGATGCTGAGCCCGGCGATTTCGACCGATGGGCCTGCCAGAGCCATGAGGAAGCCCGGAGTGCTCCCCGATCCGAGGAACATCGCCGCAGGCGAAAGACTTTGGAGCGAATTGAGCTCGGTGCGGCCGGCATAATAACCATCGCCCGACCCCGTATCGAAGATATTGCCTCCGTGCATGGCAATCCCGAGCGATCGCGACCGCTCGAGGCTGACTTCCATAATCGCCGCCTCGACGAAGACTTGGCGACGTGGACGATCCAATTCTTTGATGACGTTTTTAATCGCCAAGAAATCGCGCGGACTCGCGACGACGATGAGATCGTTTGTCGATTCGCTAGCGACGACGCTAATGTCTTCGCCTTGGAGCGTGCGCTGGCTGTTATTTGCATTGTTATTGCTGCGATTCGAGCCATTTTTCGACGTCAAATCCGAGATAATCTGGTTGAGTGCCGTATAAATCTCGTTGGCTTCGGAGTTCTGCAAATGGACGACGTTGATCTTGCCCGAATCGGGGATTTCGACGTCTAATTTGAGGATGAGGCGCTTCATCTTTTCGTAGCTTCGTTCATCGGCGACGATGATGAGTTTATTGGTGCGTTCATCGCCGACGATCTGGCTCACGCGCATATCGTTATTGGCATCGCCATTGGCATTATTGCGGTTGTTATTATTGCGGTTTCGATTTCCCCCTGTCGTCTGAAACACTTGCCCGAGGAGCTTTTCGAGATCGGTGACCGAAGCATATTGCACCGGATAAACCCAAACTTTCTCGCTGTCGCTACTGTCGGTATCCATCTTTTCGATGAATTTGAGCATGCGATTGACCGAATTCCCCGTATCGGTGATGATGAGGGAGTTGGCGGCCGCGTATTCGATGATAGATCCATTCGCCGTTTTGAGTTGATCGAGAACCGTTTTGATCTGCGAGACATCGACGTATTTCACCGTCGCAATATGGGTGACGAGTGCGTCGTTTTTGGGGATCGTCGCTTCGCCATACGTCGCCGTAATCGGCTCCTTGACGCCGTTGTTGAGCTCGATGATCTTGTAGAATTTGCCGTTTTGAACGACGGTAAGCCCATTCATGTGGAGAGCCGACAAGAATGCCTGATACGCCTCGGCTTGGCTCACGGGGTTGGGGCTGATGATCGTTATCTTTTTCCCAGCGCGTAGCGAATCGGCAACGATGAAATTGCGCCCCGTCTGAGCGCTCATCAATTTGACGACATCGCTCAGCTCTGCATCGCGGAAATCGAGCGTTATTTTGATGTTTTTCGGACTCGTTTTGACGCCGAAATCCGAACCGAAGTTTTGTTCAAAATCGAGGGATTCCCCGAAGATCACACCACCTTCGACGCCGACGCCTGGTTTTTTGGAATCGTCGGCCGCTGCATCATCGCCGTCGTCGGCTGTCTCATCGCTCGCGGGCGCCGTGCGCTTGACGACACCGGGTTGCGATCGCCGATGATTGGGCTGAACGAGCTGCGCTTCGGAGTCGTCGTCTTGGGCAAATGATTTGCTCTGAAACGGACTCAAAAGCAAGGTGCTGACCGCTACTGCCGCCATGATTGTGAATCTTCTCAACATTTTATGCATCGCTTTCTATCTCTTTTATCGCGCTGTATCTTCTTCATCGCCTAGGCGAATGGATTTCAAAGTCTCTTACTTAAACTGGAACGTGAGCGTCTTTTCCTGACCCGCACGATTGATCTTCATCGACACATTTTGATCGGGCTTGAGTGCATCGACGAGCGCCATGGCCTTTTGCGGGCCGTCGATCGTTTGCCCATTGACGTCGATGATCGTATCGCCCGATTTGAGCCCAAGTTGCGCATAGACCGAATCGCTTTCGATCCCGAGCAAACGGAAACCACCGATATTGCCACCCTTATAGACGGGCTGAACTTTTGGCATCGCGCCGTATTTCGACGAATTCTTGAGCGAATTCGGATTCTTTCGTATGGCCTCGACGACTTCGCGCGAAACTTCGTACGTATCGGCACCGATTTTTCGGACGATTTCGCCACTTCCGGCATCGGCTACTTTCGCCTTGTCGGCGGCGGCTTGCGCGTCTTTGGCGCGCTGCTCGGCGGCTTTTTCCTTTTCGGCATACTTCTCAAATGCCTTCTTCGCCTCGGCCAAATCTTCTTCGGTCGTTCGCGTATCGATATACTCGATCCTATCGCCCTGCGTCGTGCGAACCATATACACGCGATTGCGCACTATCTTAATGATACGCGCCTCGCCCATCACATCGCTACCCTCCGACAAATACATCATGCGAGCATCGTTGCCGCCGTCGAGCGGCATGAGCATCGCAAGCGAATACGTCGGATCGCTCGCCACTTGCGTTCCGTGCAAAAGCATGCGCAAGTCGGTCAAAACCGGACGTGTACCATCGCCCGCGATTTCTTCCAAAACTTCGGGCTCTTCGGGCGTCGTCTCTTCGGCTTTGACTTCTTCGGTTTCGCCTTCTTCGTTGTGCTGATTGAACAAATTGCGGTTGTAGATCAAGACATCGCTTCCGTCGTCTTCGGCAATCGGCGATTCCGCCTCTATTTCGTTGCCAACGCTCGACAATTCAAACGGCGTAACATCAACGATTTTGCGCGCGATGACATTGCCCACGGATTTCGCTGCCATAAGCGCCACGACAATGATGAGCGCAACTATCGTTATCGTTACCGCTAATCGTATTCGTGATTCCATGCGCTACTCCGCCGCCCGCAATTCTATCGTGCGCTGCACGCCACGATGTTCGACGACTATCGTACTCGCACCGCGCTTGCTCGCCACCATATTGACGAACATCAAAGCCATCGGTTCCATGTCGGGCATCGCACCATTGATCGAAACGATGATATCGCCCGATACCATTCCTAGCTTGGAAAACAGCGATTTATCGGGGATTTCGACTAAGCGATATCCAGTCGTCTTTTCCCATTCCACGCGCGGCGACACGTTCAAGGCTATCGATGCCTCTTGGATATGGCGAGCCTGAATCGAAATCGCATCTTTTTTGACGGTGTACGTATTTTCGCCACTCTTCCAAATCATGTCGTCGGTAAACTCTAAAAGCGGAGAATCTGGCAAATAGTTGTACTGCGACTGCGTCAATTTCATCGGCGTTTTCGTCACCAGCGCACCTTCGAGCGATCCATGCTCACCCATTTCTTGCGTCGGCAAACCGCCATCGCGAAGAGCCTCGACGAGCTTCGTATCGTCGGCGACATCGCGCTTCGGGACGACTTTTGGCGCCGGAGACGTCGGCGCAGGCACGGGCACCACTTTTTCGACATCCATCGCCTGCTGCGTCGATCCCGACGGTTCTGCAGGGTCGTCGTCTGCGTCCCATATCGACACAATACCCCATGCGATCATCCCTATCAAAACAACCGCCAGTACGCAGAATATGTAAAACCCTTGACCCTTCGTTTTCATCCGTTCACCCGCAAAAAAACACCACACAAAAAGGCGTCCTTTCCTAATGCCAATTCGCTTTTTTGGCAAGTATCACGCGTATTTTATCCATCGCTTCGCTCGACCGATTTTCACCCGACATGAAACTACGGCGCCATTGCCCCCAGTTTCACTAACGCAACACAACCCTCCGACTATTCCACAACGCGGCGATTCCACCGAGTCTCCACCATTGCCATCGCCCGCCATCCCAGCGATTCTCGCTCGCCACAACGCCTTTGCCCCCAACTTTGCCCCGTTCTATGCCTATTCATTGCCATCGCCCGCCATCCCAGCGATTCTCGCTCGCCACAACGCCTTTGCCCCCAACTTTGCCCCTTGACAATTCGCCATTGGCGTTCAAATTCGATCGATGTTTCGTGGAGAGATTTCACGATATTTCTCCGATTATCGCATTTGTACCAAATCTTCGCATTCGGTCGATGCATTTTGCCGAGGTCAAATCATGGACAATCCATTGGGTTCGAATTCTAAACCAACCGTTCTTCTCATCGCATCGCAGATGCCCCAACAAGAGCTCGGACTCATCGCCCAGCTCCTCCAATCGCAAGGATTCGCGCGCCAACAGCCCGCCGATCCCAAAGCCGCACCCGAACTCGTCTTTGCGACGGCCGATAATACAAACCGCGTCGCCATCAAATTCTATCAAGACATCGGCGCCCTCCGACTCGAACTCAACGGCGACGTCGCCATCAAAATCGGTCAGGCACTCGCACAATACATGGATCCCCTCACCGCCGAACGCATCGGCGAGTATTTCCAAAAATCGACCTCCGACATGGAACGTCGAATATACGCCATTCTCCTCGTGCTCACCTATCCCAACGCCACCGACGCCATGAAAGCCATCACAAAGACCTACTTCGACGAGGCCAACGACGCCACGCGCGAAGGCGTCGTCCAAGGCTTGGCTTTTCTCGAAACACCCGACGTCGGCACGCAACTCGAAATCCTCGAACGCAACTATAAAGATACGCCTATCGCAAAACTCTGCCGAAAAGCCATCGACGGACTCAGCGATCGCGGCGTCATCCGCGAATCGATCCCTTCGTTTATGAAGAAAATCGAACAAATCGTCGACGACAATCCAAAAGCCGCCCTCGAGGCAATCGAAAAATACGAAGCTCAAGGCGATGCCCCAGAAATCCGCGCTCTCCACGCCAAAGCACTGCGACTCCTCGGAAAAACCGACGAAGCCGCCAAGCTCCTCACACAAATCTCACTCGCCGATCCCGACGCCGCCGCAGCCTTCTGCCAACGTGCACTTCTGCGCGAAGCCCAAGGATTCGCCCAAAACGCCCTACAAGACGCACAAACCGCCACCGCCATCGATCCCACCAACGCCTGCGCAAACGACGTCTTCACCCGGCTAAGCCTCGTCGTCGCCAACGATTCCGCCTCACAAGGCGACAAACGCGCTCAACTCGATAAACTCATCGAAGCCGCCCCCGACGACCCCAATCTGCGCATACAACGCGCCGAATTGTCGATCGACGACGCACCAAAAAACGCCATCGACGACCTCAAAACGGCTCAAAAATCCGCCCCTAACGACCCACGCCTACCACTGCTCTTGGCCAAAGCCTACCTCGGCATCCACCACCTCGGCGCCGCGCTCGAACAAGCCTCCATCGCACAAAAAACGCACACTCCCTCACAACAAATCGACGCGCTACTCATCAAACCACGCGTCTTCCTCGCCATCGACGACCCAAAAAGCGCACTCGACGCCATTCACGAAATCCCCGCAGAATTTAGAGAAAATCCACCAATCGTCCTCTGCACCGCAATAATATTCGAACTACTCGGCCGAACCGACGAAGCAAACGCATACTACAAAACGCACAAAAGCAACATCGCAACGCTCTTCGCCACCGTCGCACCCACACTCTACGTCGACCTCCCACTCCTACGCACAGCCCTCGGCGTCACAGCACTCGACATCCGCCCAAAACCCAATCGCCCTCTCGACCAAGAGCCCGTCGACCCTCTATTCAAACGTTGCCGACGTTGCGGCGCCCTCTCGATCAAACGCCGCACACAATGTCGCGATTGCGCCAGCACCGAATTCTTCGAAAACTAACACCGCAAACCGCATATTATACAAACAACTCACCCAAACTCGCATTTTATCCACACATCGCCGCCGCGCATGTCTATGTGAAAAACACTTTTGTGACATATATAAAATGATATGCGCACATATATAATGATATGCACATCGATAAATGCGTTTCTTGGGTCACGGGCTTTTGCCTCGCGGCAATACGCCCGTGGCTGCGGCTATGTGCTCACCGCCCCCGCGATTTGGGGGCGGTTGCGCGCATACGCCTCCGCGAGGGGGGCTATTGCGCAACGCGCAATACGCCCCCTCGTGCGCGGCTACTCGCTTGCGCTCCATACGCCGCGCTTGCTCCGGCTATGTGCTCACCGCCCCCGCGATTGGGGGGCGGTTGCGCGCATACGCCTCCGCACCGATGTGCCCCGGCCCCAGTTCTGCGACAGATTTGTCATCCAAACTCGCGCTTTTCCGAGCTTTTCGCTACAATATCCCCCGACGCCGAGCGCGACAATCGCGCACAGCGCACCCAATTCAAGGAGGCGCCATGGGACTCTATATCGATCGAAGCAACTCGGGGTTTAAATCTGCACTATCTGGCACGATACAATATGTCGACAAATCGGGTCTCATCGCCCACTTAAACGCCAATATCGATTCCGGACAGCGTTTCTTATGCATCACGCGACCGCGTCGATTCGGAAAAACCCTCGCCGCACAAATGATCGCGGCCTATTACAATCGCGCCTGCAACTCTCGCGATCTCTTCGCCAACCTCGACATTGCTCGCAATCCGAGTTACGAAACGCATCTCAATCGATATCCCGTCATCTTTTTCGATGTCCAAGAACAGCGCAGCAATGTGCCCCGTGGCGACGATTTCGTCGCCTATCTCCAAGAAAAGATCGGTTTTGAATTAAAAAAACTATGGCCAAACGAAACACAAAATTGCCACACTATTCAAGAAATGTTGGCTCAAATCCATGAACATACGCAAACAAAGTTTGTCATCATACTAGACGAATGGCATGCCATCTATCGCATGGATCAAGATAACGAACATGCTATATTGATGTGGATCGACTTTTTGCGTTCTCTTTTCAAAGGCCCCTATGCCAATGATTATATCGCACTTGCCTATATGACTGGCGTCTTGCCCATTCGGCGTTTTACATCCGAATCTCCACTCAATAATTTTTATGAATATACAGTTTTCAACACTTATCCAATCGGCCAATTCTATGGATTTACAGAAAACGAAGTCAAATCGCTATGCAAAAAATATGAAATGAATTACGATGAAATGAAACGATGGTATGACGGTTATTTATATCAAGATCAATACATGTATAATCCAAACTCCGTCGTCAAAGCGATTGCTTTCCGCAATATCATCGGATATTGGAACGAAACAAAAAGGCGACGCCAAGGCGTCGCCCAATATCCAAAGTCTGCAATGCTCAAACATCTGCATCGCGACCGAGGTTTAGTCATGCATTACACGAAACGGGCACGACGACGCGCCTCTTTACGACGACGACGCGCGGCTTCTTTTTGTTTGCGCTTGCGAATGATGCTCGGTTTTTCGTAGTGACGACGACGCTTGAGTTCTTTCATCACGCCTTCGCGCGCCATGTGGCGCTTGAGTTGATTGATGGCACGACCGAGGTTCGAACCTTCGACGGCAACTTGTAACGGCCCTAAATCACGTGATTTGCTTTCCAAAACCTTTCTCCTTTCGGCTGAAATCCAACGCCCCCCATAAACCACGGCGAGCAAGCACTGGCACGGGGCTTCGCACCGAGCGCACTGCTCCCAAAGGGGCAATGCGCCAACTACTCTAAAGCCGTATCGTTGTCAAGAAATTATGCGATTGATTTTTTCATTCCTCGGGGTAATCAAAAACACAACGAAAGCCGATATTTTGAAGCCCAAGAAAGTCGCTCTTCGGAATATCTCCATAACCCCGTCCTTCGCTCTCGTCATAGTATTCACGAGACTTGATCTTCATCTTGTCGACCCCAGATTTTGAGCTTCCGCCCTTCACAATCCAAATATTGTAACCATAGTTATCATCTTCACTTACGAGGTAGTCATCGACAAATTCAGCGACATTACCAGACATATTGTTTAATCCAAGCGGTGTGATGCCAGATGCAAAATATGAAGTCGTCAATGAACGTGAGTATTGGATATTCGATCCCTTTGGAACGACTTCACCAAATAAACACATATTTGGTCCATCCAAATCTGTATAATTTGCATTCACACACATCTGAGGCGCTTCATTCCCCCATGGATATATGACGCTACGGACACTCGTGCCATCGTGTAACGCCGCATATTCCCATTCCATTTCGGTTGGCAATCGTCCACCAACCCATTTGCAAAACTCCCTAGCACCCTCAATTTTAATGCAATTAATGGGACGTCCAGAAATATAACTGTGATATTTCAGAGAAGCAATTGGCATAACGCATTCGTCTCGAAGTTCCATATTACCGTCGAAAAGCTTGGAGTACCCAAGTGAACACCCGCCGTACTCAACACATGTAGGATACTGGTAACGCGTCACTTCCATGACCATCATCATAAATGGCTTAATTTGATGAACAGAATCATCTCGCCGATATTCCCCGCCTGGAATATGTGCGACAAAGTATTCAAAAGGCATCCTCATACGCCCATCCGAATAATATGCCTGACCTACACCCGGATAAGGCTCTCCTGTATGGCAATACGAGCATCTCTCATAATCGGTATAATTGACATAATTCTCGCAAACCGCAAAATTCAAGTTTCCAGGCGTCCCTTCCTCATCGAGTTTTGGACACTCTTCGCCTTTTTCAATCACTGGTGCTTTTTCATCGTCATAATACTTGTCGTCATATATCGGATAATAGGGCAACTCGGGATCTGTACTAGTATTTCCCGCGTTATCGCCATTTTCTGTATTTCCCGTATTACCAGAATTATCCGTTCCCGTGCCAGACGTGCCAGGAGTTCCCGTATTACCCGTATTACCTTTGTCACCCGTGTTATCTTGCTCGTTACTTGCCCAATAGTTCTCGTTCACTGATTCATCGGTGCAACCGACAAGGCAGAAAAGTAAAAAACTCAACCTTAAGAGATGCTTCATAATCACTCCACACTACTTGTGACGAACAATAATGTTCACAGCCCGTTGCACACTCATGCCATTGCTAAACACATCGACTAGAATGTAAAATCGATTGGGGTTACTTGCACCGAGCGTTTGCCATAAGTCAGTACTCGCTCGCAGATA
>SFMP01000115.1 GCA_004554395.1 Myxococcales bacterium
CATATCGGCAACAGACGGCGACGCAGGAACTTGCGGCATATCGGCAACAGACGGCGACGCAGGAACTTGCGGCATATCGGCAACAGACGGCGACGCAGGCGGAACTTGCGGCATATCGGCAACAGACGGCGACGCAGGAACTTGCGGCATATCGGCAACAGACGGCGACGCAGGAACTTGCGGCATATCGGCAGGCGGTACTTGCGCCTGCGGCATTTGCGGCACAGAAGGCGTCTTGGGCACTTCGGGGATAGGTGGTGCCGCCGGCATTTCGACGATAGCAGGAGATTTGGGGATTTCGGGAACCGATGGCACTTTGGGCATTTCGGCAACCGATGGAGATTTGGGGATTTCGGGAACCGATGGCACTTTGGGCATTTCGGCAACCGATGGCGATGCAGGCATTTCGGCGACCGATGGCGCAACCGCTTGGTGCATTTGTTCGACCGATTCCGAGGGCAATTCGCCTTCGTCGTCGAGGAGATCGAGCAATGGCGACGTCGTCACCATCGTGGGCCCGTCGATATCGTCGTTTTCGCATTGAGCGAGTGAATTGGCAATTTCTTCGAACGACTGGGCTATCGTCTGCGTGCCCAAAACGCCGTTTTCGCCGAGCGAAGAGACTTCATCCCAGCTATCGATGCCATTCATCGCGGCGAGTAGTACATCGGCACTGCCCACTTCGGTCGGGGCATCGTCTGCTTGGCTAAAGCCCTCGTAATCGGGCTTTACTGTTTCGGCATCGACCGTTTTTTCTTCGCGTTTTGTCTCGGGTTTGTGCTCGACTTTTGGATCGGCGGCAATGGGCTTCGTCGTGGCACCGAGTTTTGTCGGGACTTTCGACAACGTCGACGAACGCCCTGCAGGCGCGCCCGATTTGGGTATAGTCAGCGATGCATACGATGGCAACGGGCGTGCCGGCTTCGACGACTGCGGCGGAGGCGCTATAGTATTGCCCTTTAACGCATTAATCTTAGGGAGATTTGGCAGAGAACCCCCACCTAAACTCGGCAAACTCTGACCAGATTTTAAACGATACTCACCCATTCAATTATCCCTTTGAGAGAATACAAACGTAAGTCAAGCACACTCCTATTTAACACAAAAGTGTCGTGACGATCGTCGCATTTTGCCACAATCCACACATGCGTTCAAGAAATTGACGACATATTAAAGAAAATGGAGAGGGAGAACGGACCTCTCCCCCTGGCCCCCTCTCCATGAATGGCGAGGATGGAAAAACGCCCGCGCAGCGGGCGTTTGATGCGATGTGGGGAACGAACGCGCCCTGAAGGGGCGCCTGAACACAGCCCGGGGTCAGCGTAGCGCAACCCCGGGAAGGCGGCGTATTGCCCAACGGGCAATAGCCGCCAAGAGCCCGTATTGAGCCCAACGGGCGAAATAGGGCGATAAAAAGCCCGTATTGAGCCCAACGGGCGAAATAGGGCGATAAAAAGCCCGTATTGAGCCCAACGGGCGAAATAGGGCGAAAAAAATAAAAAAAAGCCCTCCACGTCCGTGTAGAGAGCTTTTGATAGGAAGTTGTTGCTGTGGGGATGTCGTGGGCGAATTAACGACCGCAGCGCGAATAGATGTAGTACCAGTAGTAGCCGAGTTCGTCTTTCCAGTACTCGCCGTCGAACGTCCAGTAGAGGTGTTCGTCGTCAGCTTTCATGACCGAGTCGATTTGGCGCTCGAATTCGACGAGTGCGTTGGGGTCTTGCTCGATGAGTTCTGCGCGTGCGGCGTATTTTTCGGTCGTTTCGATTTCGATGTCGAGTGCGCGGTTGGAGAGGTCGCGGAGCTCTTCTTGGAGGCGTTCGAGGCGTTGTTTGCCTTTTTTGCCGGCTTCGACGATCGAGAGCATGCGGGCTGCGTCGAGCTCTTGTAGCATGTTTTGGCCGAGTGCGGTGCCACCGAATTTCGACGTATTGATGCGTTGTTTTTCGTCGTCGAGCATGTCGATGTAGGCTAGGCCGCGCATGAGTTCGCGGTCTTGGACGGAGGCTTCGAGGACGAGTTGGAGCGTCGGGTCGTAGGAGTCTTTGTCTGCTTTTCGGACCATGCTGAGGAAATCGTAGACTTCTTCGGGCTGGAAGAGGCGCGACACGAGCGTATCGACTTGTTTTTTGAGCGGTTCGTAGGTCGCTTTGTAGTCGGAGAGGATGTCGACGACGCGGTCGTAGTGGCAGTTAGTATAGTAAATCGTCGCCTGGAGCAACATGGCTTCGGGGTAGTATTTATCGTTGAAGAAGGGGCTGTTGAGCGTGAGCAAGAGCCCGAGAGCCTTTCCGAAGTTGTCGACGCGATAGTAGACCCAGCTGGCTTCGAAGAGCGATTCGAGCCACATGGAGCTGTTGCGCGAGAAGGCGTTGTAATATTTGATGGCAGTGGTCCAGCTGTTGGCGGCTTTTTCGCGTTCGCCCATTTTCCAGAGCGTCGAGCCGACTTGGTAGAAGACGCGGCCGAGAGCGGCGAGTGTGAATTCGCGCAGGCGCGTTTCTTCGTTGGTGAGTTTGCCGTTGGCGGCTTTGGCATCGAGCCAGCGGAGCACTTCTTTGAACGAATCGAGGGCGGGTTGACCTTTGTTTTGGCGGACATAGGTGACGCCTTCGAGGTAGCGCGAACGCCCGTATTTGTCGCTATCGGACGAGACGTGACCGACGAAGAAGACGACGTCGTCGAGCTTCGATTCGCGGTAGGCGGCCATGGCCAAGATGTAGCCGAGTTCCGACATGAGGGTTTCGGGGATTTCGGCGGGGAATTTATTGAGGTAGTTGTCGTAGATGCGCGAATAACGACGCGGCTCGCCCGGTAACTCGCGACCGATGAGGACGAGATAGGGCAAAACTAAGTCGAATTCTTTCGTCGTGGGGCCTTGCGTTACGACCATGTCGAAATGGTTGAGTGCCGATTGATAATAGCCCATTTCGAAGAGGGCGCGACCGAGTTCGTAGTGGAGTTGCCCGGCGAGTGCGAATGAAGCGTCGTCGCCGGCGGCGATCGTATCGGTCAAGATTTGTGCGCCTTCGACGTATTGTTTGTTGTCGATGAGCGATTTGGCTTCGGTATAACGCGCATACGCAGTCGAGGACGTATCGATCGGAGCAATTTCGGTCGTACTTCCGCCGAAATCCATGCCAGAATCGCTGCCAAAATCCATCCCTTCAGACCCAGAATCGTCATCGGCACCAAAATCGAAGCCTTGTGCAGACGCGACGACGGGGGCAAACGATAGGGCGCCTGTTAAAAGCGCTGCCAACAACCCCTGTTTTACTCTTTTCAGATGCATATTTGTGTCTCCTCACATCTCAGCGACTTGCTGAAGACGCCCGTGCTTATTCCACCGAAACAAAGTCGGCCGTAGTTTCTACGCCTTGCCGCTTTTAACATCGATTTGGCGATCTTGTCAACGTCTATTGGATGATGTTCGTTTCCCCTCTTCCAAATCCCCCCGTTGGGGTGTGGGACTGTTGGAATGGTTGGGGCGGCCCAGTTCCCCCCGGCGATGGGGCGGGGCTACTCGCCGCAAACCCCTATATTCCACCCATGATGTTTCAACGGAGAAAGTAAATGCGATAGCCTTGGATGATGTTCGTTTCCCCGTTGCATGGCGTTCGCCTCTCGGCGCGTCGTATTTATTCTACAGCTTTGCAGGTCAATTTGTCGATGACTTCTGCGGCTAGCCGTAGTCCAAACGACGCAGTCACCGTCATGAGACTGCCCAATTGCGGGCGTTTGACAACCGCCTCGGGATTGAAAACGCCGGCGCGATGCGTCGAAGAATCGACGGTTTCGATCGAATAGACGCAAGAAATGCCCTTTGAAATGCCGATTTTTTTGAGCCGTTTTCGGACTTCTCGAGCTAGAGGGCAGACCTCGGTTTTCGATATATCGCCAAATCGGATCGCCTCGGGATGCGTTTTTCGAGCCGCCCCCATGCTACTATAAACCGCCAAACCCGCTTCGTAGGCGGCTTGTAGCAATGCGACTTTTGCGTCGAGCGTATCGATCGCATCGACGACGAGCGTGGGCGCACTGCCATCGGCAAACGGGCGCAAAACGAGATCCATCGTCGCCGCTCCGACAAATGAAACGATCGCCTCGGCATCGATTTGCGGCGATAACGCCTTAAAATGCGCCAATCCGACTTCGACTTTTGGTTTTCCAATCGTCGAACACTCGCAGCCCAACTGCCGATTCGTATTCGTCACGTCGTAGACATCGGCATCGATGATTCGGATATGCCCTAGCCCACTTCGCACGAGCGCCTCGGCGGCCGCACTCCCCACGGCCCCGTAGCCGACGACGACGACATGTGCACCCCAAAGGCGCTCGAGACCTTCCGAGCCCAAGACGATTCGAGAACGCAAGAATCGTTCATCGGTCCACGGCGCAACCGTTGTATTTTCTTCGATTTCATTTTGCATGTTTGTATTTTGCACCATTTATAGATAATTTTAGCTCATTTTATGCCCAATTGCGATTGTATATCGATAAAATTGCGGCACCTTATTCTATAAGACGGGGCAAAAATCAAAAGAAAAACGAGAATCGCTTGGATTGAACGCCATTCGACTCAATCGGCGAAATATGTCAAGAACCGGCTAAATTCGGCTAAATTCGGCTAAATTCGGCTTATGACAATGCAATATACTCGTCTATGCGCATCAAGCCGCAACGCCATCATCTATGGGATTGGGCAATCATCCGAAAAAAAAGAATCGCTTGGATCGCACGCCATCCGGCTAAATACGGCTAAAATCGACTCAATTCAACAAAATCGGCTATCATCGGCTAAATGCGAATGGTCAATCGTCAAAATCAAAAAAGCCGTGCCAACGGTGGCACGGCTTAATTTCGAATCGCTAAGATCGAGCTAAAATCGACTTATTGCAAAGTGATGCTAATTTCGACGCGATCGTTTTTGGCGCGATTTGCCTTTTGTTTTTCGTCGTATCGCAAGTTTTCTTTGCCCTTGCCCGTCGTCATCATGCGTTTGTAGTCGATGCCTTGGCTAATGAGGTAGTCGCGCGTAGCGTCGCAACGTCGCTGGCTGACTTCGAAGTCGTTTTTCGTCGAACGTTGCGTATATCCTTCGATGGCGATGGCGGCATCGGGATACTTTTTAGCGAGTTCTGCGACGCGTCGAAGCGCATCGAGCTTGACGGGGAGGATGTCGGATTTGCCCTTTTCGAAGGCCGACGCCAAGATGATGACGACGCTCTTCATATCGGTGACGACGTAATCGGGACCGACGATCGACTGCGCTTCGCTGAAGAGGGCTTTTTGACGTTCTGCCGACTGAGCGGAGGCTTGTTTTTGGTCGTAGGCGGGTTTAGCAGCGTCGTATGCTTGGATAAAGAGCATGCGAGCTTCTTCGGCGGCGGCGCCGGCTTGGTCGCGTTGCCCACGGGCACTCAATTCGCCAGCCGTTTTGAGCTTTGCTTCGGCGGCATCGAAAGCGGCTTTCTGCGTGAGCGGAGCTTCGACACCGACGGCTTTTTCGCGTTCGGTCATCGCCATTTGGATGCGATTTTCGACGTTTGCCAAGTCGCTATTGGCGATGTTTGCCTTCATGAGATCGATGCTCTTTTCGAGCCCGGTCTGTTTGGCTTTGAGCGTATCCATTTTGAGGGTGAGATCTTGGATTTCGGCTTCGGCTTTTTGTTGACGGCTTTGCGCATCGCGCATTTTGGCTTGGGCTTGTGCCGTGGCGTATTGGCGTTGCCCGAGCGCGGCATAAGTGCGAGCTTGGGCTTGTTCGCCATCTTGCCATGCGTCGATAGCTTTTTCGGTCAAATCGGTGCATGCCTTATAGGCTTCGGGCGCAGCGACGTTGATCGCAGCCGATTCGTCGCTATTGCGCAATTGCTCGAGTTGTACGAGCTCGGCGGGTTTTTCTTGAGGACCGCATCCCATCGCAGTCGCCGCCACAAAGCTCAAAAACATCATTGTCATTATGCGTTTCATGGATATGTCTCCCAAATGTCGTTCATTCGCTAGCTGCGATGGGTTACTTTTTCATCGATTCGAGTTTTTTCGTCAAAACGTCTTCTTCGGCTTCGAGCTGCTGAATGAGCGCATCGAGCTTGCCATATTCGGCTTTGAGCGCTTTGAGCTTCGTCTCGGCTTCCATCGCTTTCCCCATCGCCTTATCGCGCGCCACGCTCGCTTCGACGAAGTCGAGCGTCACGCTTATCTTCATCGACAAGCCCTTGACTTTGTTGAGTTCGTCTTTGCCGATGAGGATGAGCGATTCATCGATCCAGCTCTTGATTTGCGACATATCGCCATTGTAACGCGTCGTCGATTCGGAACTGAGTTGATCGACTCGGATTTGATACTGCTTAATCGTATCGCGATAAGACGATGCACTCTGCGCGACAGCCGCCGTCGCGGGCACCGCCACACAGATGAGCAGCCCCATAACCAATGACTTGGCAACAGCTTTAAAACTCTTCATGTCTACTCCCTTGGTAATTTCGAACAAACGCTTTCTCTTATTTCGATAAACGCTTCACTTCGATTAAACGCTCTTAAACTTAAAGCTCTAAAACGCTCTACACGATACCGCCCAAAATGCGCGATATTGCCTCGGATCGGCGCGTCAAAGCGCGACGCCATACCTCGGCAAACCGATGCGCAAACGACGCCATCGAACGACTATCGACGCCTCGAGCGATGATCATGGTGCTGTATTATATGCTTTTTTTCGACACAGTGCAAGAAACCATCGCGCACGCTCGACGCAAACCAAATTTTCTGCACATAGTCTTGACAATTTTGCATTAAATAAGCGACACTAAATAAGATAGAGCATGCTTTATGATCTTTAAATACGCAGCCCTATGCCGTATGATATGGATGTCATACGCCTCGTTGTTCATTTTCTGACTGGAGTGAGTGTTCCATGCCGGACGAGTACAATCCCCCGTTGCAGCCGCAAGATTCGGACCTTAGCGATCCCAATGGTGTCATTGCGTCACAGCGTCCGATACGCACCCCCGGTGCTCGACGCGGCGCGCGCCGTGGTTTACGACGCTCTAAAACGCTCGCCGTTCGCGGGCTCACCAAAGAAAAGACCGAAGAAGCGCAGCTCATCTTTCAAGCGTTCGAACAATTCCGACCGCGATCGCGCGGCGAATGCCGAAACGCACCGCGCCCGTGCCCTTGGGTTTCGTGCAAATACCATCTCTACCTCGATATCGTTCCACAATCCGGATCGATTAAGATGAATTTCCCCGACCTCGAAGTCTGGGAAATGACGGAAACTTGCGCCCTCGACGTCGCCGACCGCGGCGGAATCACGCTCGAAGACGTCGGCAATATCCTCAACCTCACCCGCGAACGCATTCGACAAGTCGAGCAAAGTGGCGTCAACAAACTCAAACTCGCACTTGGCGACGAAGCCGACGAAGACGCCTTCGCAGCAGAACCCGACGTCGACGATGACGACGACGATTTCGAAGAAGAGAATTAACGCGGTTTCGGAAATGTCGACGCTTGAATCGCTGGCATCGCAAAACGATGCGACGACGAAGTCGTCGCCATTAACGCGGTTTCGGAAACGTCGACGGTTGAATCGCTGGCATGGCGAGGTTAAATCCGCGCGACAGGGCCGTCGCGCCGTATTTCTCTTGCACCGAGGCGACGACCGAATCGATCCGGCAAACGCGAGCATTGCGCTCGGCATCGAAATGTTTGAAGAGTACATTTTGATAGGGTGCGCGTGTATCGAATAAATCGTATATCCGAATCCCCACGCCGTGAACGGGCAAATCCCAGCTATATCGTTGTGCGATAATCCCCAATGCCGCTTTCGCTATCGATTCACTCGCTTCGTAACGGCTATCGTCTCGATATTGATACATTTCAAAACGCAACAGCGCATCGCGAACGTAAACTTGGATTCCATGCCCTGCCAGCGATTCCCCTTGCAATCCGATGGCGATACGCTCGGCAAGCGACATAATCCACGGACGAAGCTGAGCCAAGCACGTCGCATCGGCGGGCAACGTCGTTCCGTGGCCAAGCGATTGGCGCGCGCGCGTATGCGTTTCGCTCAAAACGGGCGAATCGTCGTATCCATTGGCCCACATCCAAAGGCGTGCGCCATTTTTGCCGAGCAATTTGGCAATCCCCTCGCGACGTGCTTGAGCGAGTTGCCCAATCCGCACGATTCCGACATCGCGCAATCGACGCGCCGTCGCACGGCCGACGTCGAGCAAATCCGATACGGGCAAATGCCAAATCTTCTCGCGGAAACTCTCATAAGGGATATACGTCACGGCATCGGGCTTTTTCATATCCGACCCGAGCTTGGCAAAGACTTTGTTAAAACTCACGCCAATCGATACCGTAATATCGAATATGCGCTTGATATCGGTTCGTATCGTTTCGGCGAGTTCTTCGGCCGATGTACCATGTCGCACGTTATCGGTTAAATCGAGCCAGCATTCGTCGAGCCCAAACGGCTCGACCAGCGGAGTATAACGACCGTAATATCGCCGCAATTCTCTAGAATACGCTTCGTAGAGTTCAAAATGTGGCGGCACGAAGACGATACTTGGGCACTTTTGGCAAGCCATCCACAGCGGATCGCCCGTCGCAACGCCACATCGCTTCGCAGCCTCCGACTTCGCCAACACGATCCCGCGTCGCGATTGCGGATCCCCACACACCGCGATTGCCTTGCCTCGCAGATTCGGTTCTCGCGCCATCTCGATGCTCGCAAAACAATTGTTTATATCGCAATGAAATATCGTGCGCATAAATTCAATATCTCAAATTTAGAACAATGAATTTCGACAAACCATCCCAAATCAATCGATTTTCAAAAAAATCCGAGTTTTGAAAATCCCCCTTCCATCCATCACCCTTTCGAATCGTCGATGATGAATCGCCCTAAATCACCTAAACACAATAGCACTTCAATTCATTTTTTCAAGACAAATATGCACCGAAATTTTAACACTTCCAAATGCCGTGCTCTGGCACACCAGTCGCCATGTCTATCGACGGATTTTCACTCGACAATAATGACCCGACTCGCTATTAAAAGTGCGCAATGGTGGCGCTTTTTTGGTATGATGCAAGGCGTTGGTACCGTTGGTCGAACAAACTGGACGATCTCAAAGTTTTATGAGGAATTCTAAGATGAAAAAGTTTTTGTGCTATTTCGCACTCATCGCCCTCTTTGCAGGGTGTAGCGAATCTTCCAACGACGATATCCAACCAACGCCGACGCAACCGACACCCGACACGCCGACGACGTGCAACGATATGAGTTGCGCCCAAGGCTGTTGCGACGGCAAATGCGTCGACTTCCGCACCGATGTCGATTACTGCGGCCGTTGCGAAACGAAATGCAGCCCCGGCCAATTCTGCCAAGATGGACAATGCTCTAGCTCGTGCAAAGGCGACAATGCTCGCACGTGTGCCGGCGTCTGCGTCAACATCGCCAACAACGAGCTACACTGTGGCGGATGCAACAAGGCGTGTGCTCCTAATATGGTTTGCGACGGCAAACAATGCAAATGCGCCGATGGCTATGTCGATTGCGACGGAGACGCTGCCAACGGTTGCGAGTCTTTCACCACCTCGTGCGAATGCACGCCAGGCGCAACACAACAATGTTATCCCTATGCCCAAGGCACAGCAGGCAAAGGCATTTGCAAATACGGCAAGCAAACGTGTACCGTTTACAAAAACGACGGCTTCGACGACATCTATTGGAGCGAATGCAAAGGCGCTGTCGGCCCCATCTTCAAAGCCGAAGACGGACAAACGCTCGATCTCAGTCTCGACAACAACTGCGACGGCACGATCGATGCCGACGAAGACTACGACCACGACGGCTATACGCGCGGCCAAGGCGACTGCTGCGACAGCATAGAATCGTGCAATGTCAAAATCGATTGCCCCGAAGACATGTCGTGTAAAGTCAACGACACTTCGGCTATCCACCCAGGCACAAGCGATTATGCCGGCGTCGATGCCAATTGCGACGGAAAAATCGATCCCAATGCCCCGACTTTGACCGACGCAAAATTCCAAAGTTGCTCGACTGGAACGCATAAACTTGAGCAAAACGAAAAAGTTACTGCAGACGATGCGAAGAAACTCGCAAAAGCTATGGATATCTGCGAAGGACTCGTCAGCGCTGAACTCCTCCTCGCCGATGGCACACCACTACCGCAAAGCGCGAACGAAAACATTTGTGGTTCAAACGTCGCCAAAATCTCCCCGTCGCAACAAATCGCCGTGCTCGAATCGTTGGGCAACGTCGTCAAACCCATCGACTTCAACCTCAAAGACGTCACCAATCACAATATGGCCGTCTTATCGTCGGGGCAAGCCGCCGGCATCGAAAACACACAGCATTCCCAATGCGTAGGCACAGAAGTCGAAGCACCTGCCGTCTTCCTCGCCGCGCACAACGGCGTGCTCCCTATGAGCACGATTTGCGGTGGCGAGCGAAAAGATACGCGAGCAAACGACTCGGTCATGCTACGACTCAAACTCAAAGCACCGCAAACGGCTCGTTCGTTCTCGTTCCAGTTCAAATTCTTCTCGAAAGAATACCCCAAATTCGTCTGCGATGACTACAACGACTTTTTCCTAGCCCTCGTCGATTCGCCCACTAACAAGGCGATTCCCGCCGATCACAACATCGCATTCGACGAAAACAAAAACCCCATCTCCGTCAACAACGCCTTTTTCACCGAATGCGACAAATCAAAATGTAAAAAACCCAAAGGTTGTAGCGACTGTAGCGGTGGCACGAGCTCGCTAGCTGGCTATTTTTCGGCCGCAGACGCCGGCGCCACGAGCTGGCTCAAAACTTCTGTCCCCGTCTCGGGGGGCGAGGAATTCACCCTCGATCTCATCATCTTCGATGCCGGGCAAAAAGAATCATCGGGCACGACGAATTCGGGCTACGGGCATCAACGCGATTCACTCGTCTTGCTCGACGCCTTCGCCTGGGGCTCCGAAACGACCATCATCACCACCACACCCATCGTCAATTAACCAAAATTCCCGCGAGCTAGCGCGATATTCGACATAACCCCCACGCAAAATAGCCCCTGCTAAGGGGCTATCATTATAATATCATCTCAATAGCCCCAAAATTCCCCGCGGGCTAGCGCGATATTCAACATAACCCAATAATATCATCTCAATAGCCCAAAAAGCGGGCTATCGTCTTTGCATGGATTGCCCTATGCCTTGGAATGCCCCACAAGATTACGCCGAACAATTCGCCCGCGAACTCGCCGAATACCTCCGACGGCGCGGCGACAGAACGCAAAGTGAAATCGATCGCACCTACGAAACGTGCCGCGATTTCGCCCAATTCCTCGGCAGAGACATCCACGATGCATCGTCGAAAGACTACACGACGTTCAAACGTCGACGCGTCCTCACCGTTCACGACGAAGACGCCTACCAACAAATGCTCGACGACATCAAGGCATTCTGCCAAACGACGCCACGGCGCAATTTTGCCCCCGTCCAAGACGAGACCATCGAACGCCGAAAAGTCTCGACTTCGCGCATCCAACCGAGCGAAGAAATCATGGCTTTTCTCCTCTCTCCCGATGGCAGCGCCCCCCCAGAGCCCGATCCCAACCCCACTCCCATGCGTCAAGCCACCGATCCCAATTCGACGCGACTCCAAGCCGACAAAAAGCGACGCGGTTCCATCCAATTCCCAACCGATCCCGACTCCGCCAACGAAATCACGTCGCTCCCATCGCAATCCAACGATCTCCACGTCAAAGACCTCTTCGAAGACGCCAAACTACAACGGCCCAAAAACGCCGAACAAGCCACTCGCGCCTACGCCATCGACCTCGACCAAGCACCACCACTCGACTATCCAAAGCCACCAAGCGCAAGCCTGGCCAACATCCCCGCAAGCTTCCTGGGCTCGGGCAAAAGCAACGGCGACGACGGCGACGACGACAACTTCTCTGCATTCTTTTCGCCTTCAATCGATGACGACAAAGGAAAATTCGAAAATCGACGCAATTTCGCAAATTTAGATTCGAGCCAAAGCAACCCATCGGTCGACAAATACGACGATAGCGCACGACGATTCGGCCTACATAACGACGACGATATCGCTCGACAAGTCGCACAAAACGACATGTCGGAAGAATTCCTCGCAAAAGGCGCCTCGCCCGCCAACAACGAACTCCTGCGCGGCGTCAGCGGCGTCGACTACGATTTCAACCAAGCAAACCTCGAAATCATCCGCCGCGGCGAGCTCAACAAAGTCAAACACGCACAAAACAGCGGCGCCTCACCCATCGACGAATCCCTCATCTACTCCAATTTCCGCCCCTACACCGTCGACGACAAATACCTCATCGACATTCCAAACCCCGACCCTGCGCTCTACCAAATCTATCCATACGCCTGCATCTTCCGCGCCCACATCCCCGTCATTCCCATCCTCATCTCCATCGCCATCGTCATCTTCGGCCTCGCCATCGACACCATCGTCGGCCTCGTCTTCGTCGTCCTAGCCATCATCTCCGCCGTCGTCAACCGCACCGCCATCCTCCCACCGACGCACCACACGCCTGTCGCCACCGCCAACGCCTTCTTCACCGCACAAGCCACTCGCGCCTACACCATCGCGCTCGACCTATGCGCCGTCCCAAAAGACACCGAACCCGACATCGACCTCCCCACCATCTGGCAAGCCATCGTCCCAACATGGAAGCAAACCATCCTCAACCGCATCCACCCCAAACGCGAAATCGAAACGCGCATCGTCGCCGGCTCCGACGTCCAAAATTCCGTCGTCGTCCTCTGCACAAAAGGCGACGATTACTGGCTCCTGCCACTCGTCCGCATCAAAGATTTGTGGTACACCACCACGGTCGAACTGCCAATTCACACCATAAAAACCGAAGAATCTAAGCAATCGCCCTTCTAATCTTGCATTTTATTCTCTTTTAACGCCTTTTGCTCGCGCTTGCCCTCGACGGGCTACGCGCCGAGCCCGTTGGGCTATGTGCTCACTTGCGTTGCGCGCATACGCCCTCTTGGTTGCGCTATTTCGCCTGCCGCTCAATACGCGCAACTGGCGCGCCTATTTCGCCTGCCGCTCAATACGGCGCCTCTTGCGCGCCTATTTCGCTATCGCTCAATACGGCGCGCCTTGCGCGGCTATGTGCTCACTTGCGTTGCGCGCATACGCCGCTCTTTGCGCCTCCGGCGCTTCCACCGCGCCATTCGTCTCATATTCCACTGGAGCGATAGCTCTCAAAAAGCAATAGCTCTCAAAAAGCGCCGAAAAACTCGGCAAAACGGCCTAGCGTCCCGATTTCAAAAAAGCCACGGGAATGACGAGGCAATTCTGATTCGCATATTCCGTCACCGTTCGAGCAATGCCGCGCAACGGGTTATCGCTATCGAGATACGGTTGCGAACTCGGCACGACGATCAAATCGGCACCGATTTTGTCGGCCGTCTCGAGCACCGCTTGCGCCGTCGATTGAACGGGGGCATGGTGACCAAAGCTCATCTGTTTCACATGCGGCTCGTACAAAAACGGCACGCTCAACGACTGCACCGCCACTTTCGCACGTTGCGTCACGCAAACGCGAGCCGCCTCGATTTGGCGCTCGCTCGGCGCAAATCCCGCATAATCCTTAAACGGATCGCAATGCTCGATATCGGGCACTGGCGACACGATTTCGATATCCGAATCGGGGTAAAACATCGCAAACGACACCGCCCAAGCGAGCAGTTGGGCATCGATCGACGGATCGAGGAATGCGACGAGGATTTTTTTGTGCGGCGCATGTTGCGTCGGATCTTTGATCAAATAGAGCGGTATGCGCGTATAGGCGACAAACGTCGCCGCCATGCTCCCGATAATCCCCGTCGTGTGCGGTTTCGTGCCATAAGCACCGCTAAACATCAAATCGGCATTCGTATCCGAGGCCGCATGCAATATCGATTTCGCCATCGAATCGCGCGCAAAATCGACTTTCAAACGCACATGACTCGCGTCTGCCCCCATCGTATTCTCGATGTATCGTTGCCCACGCGCCGCAATTCCATTGCGCAATTCGTTCAATATTTCGACTTCATCGCTACCCATTGCTGCATACGGGAACACGATATCGCGCATAATTGCGGGGAATTTTTCCAATACGTTAAAACACGTCAACGATGCATTCGATCGCTGCGACAAATCATGGGCGATCATCAAGCCCTGTGTCGCATATGTCAAAAAGTCCGATGCGACGAATAAATTCTGAAGCGCATAAAAATAACTGCGCGATATGTCACTCATATACCAACCAATATATTGTTATTCTGCCGACTGCTTAGGTTTTATCGCCTCGACTCGGACGGGACTTTCCGACCCCGACTCGAAATATTCTATCGTATCGAGTTTCCCATCGCCATTCGTATCGCGATGGATCTGCGTGCGATTGCCTTTTTCGTCGAAATATTGCACGCCATGTCGATTCCCTTCGAAATCGACCGAATATTCTTTGCGAACGGGAACTTCGTTCTTATACGTCACGATTAAATCGACTATCCCGTCGTAATCGAGGTCGATTTCGTCGCGAACCCGTTTGCTACCTTCGTAAAACTCGGTCAAATCGATGATGCCATCGAAGTTAAAATCGCGCTGTATATAGCGCACTGCGCCATCGCGCTTGTAAATCCACTGATCGGGCTCCGTATCGCCATTGATATCGAGCGTTTCGACGTCGAGTCCTTCCCTCTCGAGTGCCTGCGTCTGCAACTTCCCCGTGTCTTTTTGCGTCGCATTCTCGACCGATTCATCTTTATTACACGAACACAAAAAACACGCGAATATCAAAGTACAAAGCCCGATTCGCTTCATTCTACACCTCTACGCTAATCATCACCTTGCCGCTATTATCGCCCGAGGCAATGCGACCACTGGCACTATCTATACAACGAACTGCACTGGCGTGTAAACGCATCGAACACACTGCCGTGTCGACATCGGGCGACCCAGCGACAATATCGCGCAGATGAACGATTTCTATCGCACCGTCTTCCGCCCCCAATATCAGCCGCTCGCACGTTCTATCGTAGTGCGCACAAGTCAACTTGCGCGAAGCCGTATACACGATGCTGTCGATCGATTCCGACGCCGTATGCCATAAAATGACGATCCCGCTCTCGTCGACCGATACAAATCGCGACTCGTCGATAAAATCGAAACCACAAATCCCCGCATTGTGACCACAATACTTGTGAATCACGGCGCCCGTCGTCTCATTCCACGATCGAATCGTCCGATCTTGCGATGACGAATACAAAATCCCCGTCTCGGGCGCAAATCGAACCGCCGTCACGGGCGCGCTATGCCAATCATACGTTCGAATCGGATCACCATGGCGCCAAAATTTCACTTTGCAATCTTGCGCGCCCGTCGCCATCACTCCGCCAGGCTCGCACGCTATCGTGCGCACCGTCATCGTATGGCTGCGCACATTCTGGCGACACCCTTGCGCCGAGAGCGTGCGAGCCGCCGCACCCATAAATATCCCCGATTCATCGCGGATAAACGTGCCATCATCGATATTCCAAACGCGTAGACTCTTGTCTTTCCCACTCGATATCAAATGCCCCGTATCGGGGTCAAACGCCAACGCATAGACGAACTCGACATGACGCCCAAGCGTGCGCAAAACTTCTCCCGTTTCGGCGTCGATGATGTGGATAAAACCATCTCGATCGCCCGCCGCCAAGTGGCGACCATCGGGGTGAAACGCCAACGCAAGGACTTTTTGCGTCGCCAATTCTATCGCATGACTTATGACGATTTCTGACATTTTCTATTCCTCAAATTTCATTCACCTTCTTCGATATCGTTGCCTATCGCGTCTTTTTCCAACTTCCGATCGATGATCTTTATCCATTGAACGGCGCTAGCCCTTCGCAAACGATCTTCCGACGAATGCGACGATTCGATGTATTTATTCAGCCATTCTCTAGATTTTATGAATAAATCACCAGATTCTCGAAGATTCATCGAAGGTTCTTCGTGACGCGCAAGCCCATACGAAGCCATCCCTGCCCCATACATGGCCGGTATCGCACGCAATATCGATTTATCTTTATCGGTCAAATACTTTTCGGCACGCTCGTAATGTGCGAGCGATTCGGCAAAGTTGCCTTTCGCACGCAATACATCGGCGAGCGTAATTTCGAGCATGCCATCATCGATGTTGTTCAAAATCCCGTTGTTGAGAACGCGTATAGCACTATCGAAAAACCCGAAGCTTTTATAGAGTTCGGCGAGCTCTTTATAATGCACCGTCGTGCCCATATCGTCTTTGAGAAACGGATTGGCGCGAATCGCCATTTCGTACGCTTGGGCAGCTGCTCTGTAATCGCGAGCTTGCCGCAAACAACGAGCCCGATTCAGATGCGCCTCGGCGTCGTAGCGATCGCGATCGACGTGGTCTTTGGCGGCGCGCGCACACGATCCAAATGCGCCGATGGCGGCGTCGAAATCCCCTTCGCGCGCCAGCCTCTCGCCATATCGTTGATGCGCTTCGATCAGAGCCGAAGAATACATCAAATTGTCGGGCGCGATACCGAGAGCGCTCTGCAACTTGAGCTGGGCTGCCCAGTAATCTTGGTATTTCATGTCGATGCGAGCGAGCCAATAGAGCGCATCGCCATTATTGGGATCGCGATCGAGGGCTTGTTGCAAAGTGCTCGTCGCCGTCTCGAAGTGCCCATTTTCGAACGATTTAACCGCCTTTGCCGTCAATTGTTGCGATTCGACGACGCCGACTTGGCATCCGATTGCCGCCATTCCAATCGATAAGGCGCCAATCCATACGCCTATCGCGCGAATATACCGCTTCATCATGTCGCCAACATTCCCCCAACTACACGACTTGGAACAAATAGAATTTGAGATAATTCGTCTCGGGAACGTCGAGCAATATCGGGTGATCGGGGCTCTGTTGGCGCGCCTCTATTTGCCGCAAACTCACATTGGCATCGTGCGAGGCCTCGACGAGCATCTGCCGAAACATGTCGTCTTTCATAAAATGCGAGCACGAACACGTCGCCAAATAGCCGCCGCGCGGCAGTAGCCGCATCGCCTTGAGATTGATTTCTTTATACCCTCGATATGCCGATCGCGCCGTCGCATGGCTCTTCGTAAACGCCGGCGGATCGAGAATGATAAAATCGTCGCTGCGATCGCCGCGCTCATCGCGTGCCGTCAAGAGTTCGAATACATCGGCACAGACGAATTCGACGTCATCGAGCCCATTGCGCGTTGCGTTGTCGCGCGCCCGTTCGAGCGCATAAGCCGATACGTCGACCGCCGTCACGTGCGACGCGCCACCCTTTGCGGCATGCAGTGCAAATGCTCCCGTATGCGTAAAACAATCCAATACGCGGCGCCCTCGTGCCAAATTCATCACCGCGCGACGGTTGTACTTCTGATCGAGAAAATATCCCGTCTTTTGACCATCGATGTAGTCGACGTCGAACGATATGCCGTTTTCTTCGATTGCGACGTGACCCGACAAATCCGTCGACAATCCGGGCAATTCGACAAATCCCTTCGTCTGTTCGAGCCCCTCGAGACCGCGCGTCGCCACATCGCCGCGCTCGTATATCGCTCGTATATTCTCACCAAGTTCCGACAATTCTTCGATGAGTATGCGGAAAAGCTGCATTTTAATCATGTCTATGCCCAAGCACATCACTTGAACCGACAAGACATCGCCAAATTTATCGACGACAAAACCGGGAAATTGATCCGATTCGCCGAAGATGAGTCGGCAAGCCCCGAAATCGCTTCCCATCACCGTTTTGCGATAAGCGAGTGCGTAGCGAATGCGGCGACGCCAAAAGGGCTCGTCGAATTTGTCGTTGGCATTGGTCGATATGACGCGCACGCGGATTTTGCTCTTGCGATTGACGAATCCCGTTCCAAGATAAGCGCCTTTGGCACTGCGCACATCGACGAGTGAACCGTCGGGGGCCTCGCCTGGCGTCATTTGCACGACTTCGTCGCCAAAAACCCACGGATGACCATTTCTCAAACTCCGTTCCGCCTTTGGCGTCACGGTATAGACAGGATAATTGCGCATATTTCGCTAAATTCCCTCGCTCTTGCTGCGCATGGCACGCGGCCGCTGCGCAAACCCTCTTCTACACAATTTGCACATCGCCTTTGCGGTAATCCGTTTCGCCACGTGCACGCGCGTGTTATCATATCGAAAAATCTTTGTGTATTTTATTGTTCATCCAAACGCGCAAAGTCAAAAAAACGAATAATATGGCACGGATTTCGTTTGGCGATATTCGGAATGCCCGTCATCATTGGCTCGTATTCTCCCCCAATCATCTATTTCATAGGCTATCGAAGATGAAATCATTCAATCCGATCGATACGATTCGCCACCCGCTTTGGTGGCTCATGCTCGTCGTCCTCGTCGTAAACGATTTTGTGCTCAAAGGATCGGGGCTTTTGCCAAGCATTATCACTGGGAAACTCAGCGATTTTGCCGGTCTCATGGTCTTTCCGCTTCTCTTGGCGATTCTCATACCATGGCGCAATCGCCGAGTTTGGGCAGGCATACACATCGCCACGGGGCTAGCTTTCTGCGCCATCAAACTCATCCCCGCCGCGGGCTCTCTCTATGTCGCAATTCTCAACGCGCTATCGCTATCGGGGCAAATCTGGTTCGATCCGACCGACCTCGTCGCGCTCCCCATGCTCATCGTTTCATATACCGTCTATCCGCGTCTGCGCCCGCTGGTGAGCGCGCTGCGCCGCGATCGCTTAGTCCCAGCTGCAGCGATTCTCGTCGCTTCGTTCGCGAGCATCGCCTCGGGCACGGCTCCCCCACCGCGCACGCTCACCAGCTTCGATGGCAACCTCATGATCTCCGACGTCTCGTTTATCAATGCCACCGACACGCCGATCATCGTCAAAGTCGAAAAACTCAATCCACATGTCGCCGTCGACTGCAATAAACCGATCGATGCAGGAATGTTCAAAGACGACCAATTCTCGACGATCGGCACCTGGACACAGAAACCCGGCGAGGCAGCTTCGGTCTTACCCAACAACTCGCGTCCCGATGCGACTTGCTTCGTCGTCAAACTGAGCATCGACAACGTCGAGCCCGTACTCATCTCGTGGGACACCCGAAAAGTCGCTCCCGCAAACGTCCCCATCAAATTCGATTTGCCCATTACCCCCGAAAACCTCGCCCATAATGCCATCGTCTTGCATAGAAATCAGAAAAACTACTACCTCCTGGCCAAAGGCGATTTTACCCTAGCCCACTGGCGAAAATCGCTCTTCGCCGTCGATTATTGGAAGATGTAGACGCGCTCAATGTGGCGCGTATGGCCACCAGGCCATAGCGACACCGCAGGGCGTATGGCCCACCGGGCCATAGCCCTGCAAAAGCGGCGTATTGCCCGAATGGGCAATAGACGCGCTCAATGTGGCGCGTATGGCCACCAGGCCATAGCGACACCCCCAAAAACAAGCCATTCCCTAGCCGATACAGTTTGCGGTTCAAACGATGCCCGATATCTTTCAACGCATTGCCGTTCATGCGCTATACGCAACGGTTTTGAATTTTATTCACGAATACAATATTTTTTCGAATATTCTGCACATCGATATTGCACTGAGCGGCGGTGCCGATAGCGTCGGTTTGGCGGCTTTGTTGGCGGCGTATCGGCATCAATCGGGGGCGAATGTGTCGCTGAGAACGCATCATATTCGACATGGATTGCGAAACGATGCATACGATTCAGAAATTGCGCGCACAACTGCAGAAAAATTGGCGTTGCCCCATATCGAAACGCTGCTCAATTTGGGCGATGTGGCGTGCAATGTCGAGGCGGTGGCGCGATCGGCGCGTTACGAGGCGTTTTTTGGGGCGTTGGCAAACGAGCAAAACGCGGCGTTGGCGTTGGCTCATCATGGCGACGAAAACGTCGAGACTGCCATTTGGCGATTGGGGCGCGGGTGTGGTGCCGAAGGGCTGTGCATGCCGCCCGTGCGCATCGCCCATGGCATTCGGCTCGTGCGACCGCTCTTGGCGTGCTCGAAAGCCGATATTTGCCAGTTTTTGCGCGATATCGGACTCGAATGGGCCGAAGATCCGACGAATAATAACGATATTTATACGAGAAACCGCATTCGACACGAGATTTTACCGAATATTATGCAAGTTTCGACGGCTGGAGCGAATGTTTATCGATCGCTGCTCAACGTCGCACAAGATGCCAGTGCAGTCTCGTCGTTTGCCGAATATTATGCAAATGCACACGAAATCGACGCCAAAACATTTTATGTATCGCGCAAAGAATGGAATGTTCTTCACATCGGTGCACAATCCCAAGTTTTGCGACACATGGCGCGTTGCATTACGCCGCAAGCTTGCCCATCGCACGACTGGATAATGCGAGCGTTGGCGATGATTCGACAAAATGCACAAACGCACCGGCTGTGCGCATGCGGTTCGATGGCGATTTACGCGTCGTCGCGCGGCTTTTGTGCGACTGCGCCCGCGGCACAATCATCGATTTGGCAGGCTTTCGACGTGCCCGCTTGCAACGCCACGCCTTTCGACGTCGCGGGGTTTGGATCGCTCGCCATATTCCGCGCGGCAGCATGCGACGAAATGCCCAATACGCCACACTTTGCGTCGTTTTGCATTGCCCCCGATGCCGCTCTAAGGCTTTGCCCGGCGCACGAATTTGACACGCTAACGACGAGCGACGGACGCGTGACGAAAACGCGCGAAGCGTTGAGAAGTCAAGGCGTTCCAGAGCCCCTGCGAGCCCAATGGCCCGTTTTGTGCGACGGCAAAACGCCGCTGTGGGTCGTCGGTGGAATGCGAACGGCAGGCGCGCCAAAAGCACGCCCGCACGAAATCGCGCTATTTGTAAGGTGGTCGCCTAAAATCGAATTCTAAGCGACATAGTTTCTAGAATAACGAATATTCTTCAGTTCGCATTGGCAATCATTCGACGACGAGCGTTTGCGAATCTGCCTCTTTTTTTGCCTCTACGACCGCCTCAGCTAATTCGACCGATTCAACCGCTTCGGCCTCTTCGACAGCTTCGGCCAATTCGACCGCTTCGGCCAATCCAACGGCTTCTACCGCTTCGGCCGCTTTTGCCGATTTGGCTTCGGCGTCGTCTTCGTCGGCGGGCTTGGGGGCAGCTTCGTGTGGATGTTTGCGTTCATAGCATATGCTCGCCACGATGCCCACAATAACGGCGCCTGCGACGACGGCTAAGCTCGTCCAGTTCGGCAAGTGGAAGACTTCGTACTTCGTGCCGAGTGCCCAATTGACGAGTTCGTAGCCTGCGGGCATGAGCAATTTCACGCCGACGAATATCAAAATGAAGCAAATCGCGTATTTCAATAGCGAGAAGCGTTCGATGATGCTCGCCAAAACGAAGTAGAGCGAACGAAGCCCGAGGATGGCAAAGATATTCGACGTAAAGACGATGAACGGATCGGTCGTGATGCCGAAGATGGCGGGAATCGAGTCGACGGCAAAGACGATGTCGCTCACTTCGATGACGATGAGGGCGACCATCAGCGGCGTGAGATAGAGAAGCCCATCGATGCGTTTGAAGAAGTGCATCCCCTCGACTTCGCCCGTGTAACGCGTGTGCTTCATGAGGAATTTCGTAATCCATTTATCTTTGGGATCGGTGTCATCGTCGCCAAAGAACGTCGAATGGATAGCGATGTAGATGAGGAGGGCGCCGAAGATGTACAAAACCCAGCCAAACTGCGAGACGGCTGCCGCGCCGACGCCGATCATGATGCCGCGGAAGACGAGGGCACCGATAATGCCCCAGAATAAGACGCGATGCTGATACTTTAACGGAATCCCAAACGACGCAAATATCATGGCCATGACGGCGATATTATCGAGTGAGAGCGCTTTTTCGATGATGTAACCCGTGAGGTAGTCGATGGCCGCTTCTGTGCCGTTTTCGTTCGCACCTTCGTGCAGACCGATGCCACACCAGTGCATTTCGTACATGAAATAAATGCCCACCGTAAACAACAGGGCGAGTGCGATCCAGAAGCACGTCCATTTCAGTGCTTCTTTCGTGTGAATGACGTGAACTTTCCGATTTAATACGCCCAAGTCGAGCGCTAAAAGCAAGAACACGAGTAGCAGAAATGATACCCATGGAATGACGGTCATAATCCTCCTTTGACATACATATTCCACACACGGGATTTGCCTTTTGCGGCGAACTACAGCGCGATGCTGTTCAAAAACATGTGCCACAATTGGGCGGTGTTTATCATGTATGTCGTTCTTTTGCGAACAAATCGAATGAAGTATGTGTTCGATTGATTATTTTTTGCGTTCATTTTTCTTGCGTTCATTTTTCGGAGCTAAATTCCCCCCCCCTGGGCGCCAAATGTGATAGATGCCTGCGAGCTAGCCATGGGGGCTTGCGACGCCATGCGATGCCCGCAAACGCCTTTTGACTATCTCGATTTCTACTTTGGAGACTCGATTTCATGAATTGCCCCGAACCGAATAGACTCCAGCGCGAATCCAATGCGCATCAAGTCTTAAACGACGTGTTCAAACTCGATCGGTTTCGCGACGGGCAAGAGGCAATTATTCGCGATGTCTTATCGGGGCACGATACGCTAGCGGTCATGCCGACGGGGAGCGGAAAGAGCTTATGCTATCAGTTGCCGGGCTTCATGATTCCGGGGCTAACGCTCATCATTTCGCCCCTCATCGCCCTGATGAAAGACCAGATCGATTCGCTCTTGGCTCGTGGCATACCCGCCGCAGGGCTCAATGCGCTACAAACGCTCGCGCAGCAACACGACATCATCGATGCCGTCGTCCATGAGCGCATCAAATTCCTATACGTCGCGCCCGAGCGCATGAAATCGTCGGCCTTTTTGTCGCTCATGCAACGCGTCAAAATCGGGCTCTTAGCCGTCGACGAAGCCCACTGCATCAGCCAATGGGGGCACGATTTTCGCCCCGATTACCGACGAATCGGCGCTTTGCGCCAATCGCTCGGAAACCCCACCACCATCGCACTCACCGCGACTGCCTCGACCGACGTACAAAGGGATATCGTCGAACAGCTCCATTTCGTCGACCCCCATACGCATATCCTCGGATTCGACCGGAAAAACCTCCTCTACGGTGCGATGATTTGTCGAACGAAAAATGAAAAATACGAATTTATATTGAATTTTATTCGAAATCGAATCCAGAGATCGAAATCTTTTTCACAACCATGCGACGGTTGCGGCATCATCTATGCCGCGACGATTAGCCAAGTCGAAGACATTGCCCAATACCTCGCCGATCACGGTCTAAGCGTCGGCGCCTACCACGCCAAATTGCAACCGAGAGAGCGATCGCACATTCAAGAGCTGTTCATGGACGACGCTTTTCACTGCCTCGTCGCGACGACGGCTTTCGGCATGGGCGTCGACAAAAAAGATATCCGATACGTCTTACACGTTTCGATGAGTTCGAGCGTCGAAGCCTATACCCAAGAGGCAGGGCGCGCTGGGCGCGACGGAAAACCCGCCACATGCATCATGCTCTATTCTAAAGTCGATGCCAAAATACAATCTAGCTTCATCGACAACGCCTACCCGGGGATCGAAACGTATCAGATGATCTTTGCCGCCTTCGCCGAGGCTTCGCGCTCAAAACTCCCAAAATGCGGAGCGATGATCGATTCCACGCCTTTCATCGAAGCGGCAAAATCGAAACATCGCGCCAAACTCAACACGGCATTTCGACAACTTCTCTCGCAGGAAATCGTCGTCAGAGCCCCCGCTCACGACAATATCGATCCGGGCACCGACCCGCTCATCTGGAACGACCCAACGCCTGCGACGACGTTCAAACGACTCTGCCGCGAAGACGGTGAACAGAAGAAAGTTGCTGAAAACCGCCTCAGTTCCTTATTAAAATATATTTATAGCGATAGATGCCGAACAAAATTCGTACTCGACTATTTCGGCAGCGCCGAGGCGAAGCGCGTCAACAATTGCCATCATTGCGACATTTGCAATGCCATGTCGCTTCGCGCCCAAAACGGATCCGAAGTCGGATTCCCGCCCGAACCGCTTCACTTCGTCTTGATCAAATGCATGTGCGCCGCCTTTCGCGCCCAAAAAGCTCGACTTCAAGCCACACACCGCGATCTCGCCAATATGCTCACGGCGCACACCGAAGATCCGCGCTATATGGCACTCTCGACTTATGGCATATTGAGCTATTTCGACCCCCGCGAGCTCCTCATCGTGTTTGGAAAACTCGTCGAGGCTGGTATTCTCAGCCGCAACCCGACGAACCGCGCTCTCTCGCTCAACGACGCCTATAACTCGCTCTTGCATGCCCAATCGCTCGATCCATTCCCCACAGCCATCCAATCATACATGGTTTTGCGATTCCCAAAAGCCGTCAAATCGGGGAATCCTTGGCAAAACGCGTCGACATAGACAACGCAAACTGCATATCGACGATATATGTACGATACGCGCCTATAGTCGCCGTTTATCGTTGAATCGTCGCGCCATTAAACGGTATAATGATCGGAGATTCGACGAGTTATGCATCTGCTTTGTTCATCGCAAAGTGGCGCAGCCGAAACAACTAGCTCAGTCGCTTGGCGGCTTTAGGAGATGTTTATGCTAGATTGGTTTATGTCGATGACCTTATTCGAGCAAATTCTCTACGGAATAGCCATTATTTCGACGGGGCTGTTCGTATTAAAAGGCATTTTTCTCATCTTTGGCATTTCGAGCGCATCGGATGGGCTCGACGTCGACGACGTCGATTGCGCCGACGCAACTGGCATCAGTTATTTTTCGGTCATCGGCATCTTGTCTTTCCTCGCCGTGGGTTCGTGGGGCGCAATTCTCGCCTACAGCTTTTCCGATTCCCATCTCGTTTCCATTATCGCGGGGCTCTTCTCGGGCTTCGTCGAAATGTTTGCCACGATCCAATTCATCCGCTTCCTGCGCAATATGCAAGAAAGCGGCAATCTCAAGATATCGCTCGCCATCGGAAAAATCGGCGAAGTCTACCTCACCATTCCCCCCATGGAGCTCGGAGAAGGCAAAGTCAACGTCGTCATCAATGGCAGTTTGCAAGAATGCCAAGCCGTTAGCCTCGATAAGACGTCTATTCCAACGGGGACGAAAGTCCGCATCGTCGATCTCCAAGGCGACGATGTGCTCGTCGTTCAGCGCGAATCCGAAATCATGGAGTGATATTTTTTGTTACCTTTTGCAACGCCCAATTGGGCGTTGTTCATTTTTCATACTTTTTTAAGAGGATTTCAATGCTCGGAGACCTTCTGAATCAATTCATCATTCCCATCGCCATCATTGGCGTCATCGTTTTGCTCATCATCGTGGCAGGCATACTCAAGCGATATCGTCGATGCCCAGCCGACAAAGTCATGGTCATCTACGGTAAAGTCGGTCGCGGTAGCGATGGCGAATCGCGATCGTCGAAGTGCATTCACGGCGGCGCGGCGTTTATTTGGCCTATCTTCCAAGAATGCCAATTCCTCGATCTCACCCCGTTCTCGATGAATATCGACTTGCGCAACGCCCTTTCGAAGCAAAACATCCGCGTCAACGTTCCGTCGTCGTTTACCGTCGGTATCTCGACCGAACCCGGCGTCATGCAAAACGCCGCCGAACGCCTACTCGGGCAATCTCTTCACTACATCCAAAGCCTCGCACAAGACATCATTCTCGGCCAAATGCGCCTCATCATCGCGACGATGGATATCGAAGAGCTCAATACACAGCGCGATAAATTTATGGATGCCGTCTCGCAGAATGTCGGTCTAGAACTCAAGAAAATCGGTCTCAAACTCATCAACGCAAACCTCACCGATATCCGCGATGAATCGGGCTATATCGATGCACTCGGTATGGAAGCCGCCGCAAAGGCCACCAACGAGGCAAAGAAAAACGTCGCCGAAAAAGAACGCGAAGGTAACACGGGCGAAAAGAACGAAAGAGCCATGGAAGCCATTGCCATCGCACAAAAAGACCAAGAACAACGCGAAGGCGTTGCCAGCGCCAATGCACGCGCCGTTGCCGCCGAAAAAGAAGCCGAAACCGCTCAGCGTACGGCTATCGCAAACGCCAACGCTCAAGCCGCTGCCGCCGAAGCCGCCGCAAAAACGCGAGCCATTTCGGCCGAAAAAGAAGCCGAATGCTTGCAACGTGCCGCCATCGCAAACGCCAATAGCCAAGCTATCGACGCAGAAAACAAAGCCGCTACGGCCATCGCCATCTCGGCCGCCGACCGACGCGAAGCCGAAGCACAAGCTAGCGCACGCGCCTATAGTGCCGAAAAAGTTCGAAACGCCATCGCTCTCAGCGAAGCCTATGCCGCCGAAGAAAAAGCCGAGCTCGCTCGTGCCGCTCGTCAACAAGCCACGATGAACGCCGACGTCATCGTCAAAGCCGAAATCGAAAAGAAACGCATCGAAATCGCCGCTGAAGCCGAAGCCGAAGCCATACGACGAAAGGCAAAAGGTGAAGCCGACGCCATGCTCGCTCAAATGCAAGCTCAAGCTGAAGGTATCAAAGCACAACTCGCCAAACGCGCCGAAGGTTTCACACTCCTCGTCAAATCGTCCAACAACGACCCCAATGCCGCCGTCAAACTCATGATGACCGACAAGATCGACGACCTACTCAAGATCCAAGTCGAAGCCATCAAAGACATCAAGATCGACAAGATCACCGTCTGGGATTCCATGAACGGCGAAAACGGCACTTCGACCACCGCGGGATTCCTCAAATCGATGCTGAAATCCATCCCCCCCATGCAAGACGTCTTCAATATGATCGACCTCGACCTCCCCGCAAACCTCGCAAAACCCGCCGATCCCACCGAAGCGCCTAAATCCGAAGTCGCAAAACCCCGATTCTCACTCAATGCGACAAAATCCGTGGCCGATAGCAGCGCCGCTCACTAGTCCAAACGGGCATCACCCGATGCCCGTGTAGCTCATCTCCCGTTGGGAGATGACAAACTTACCCCGCACATCGTGCCCTAGGCTTCGATATGCGGGGTTTTGATTGGCCGTTGCAGTTTTGTATGATTTGTGTGTGTAGCTCTGCGGCAATGCATACGGCGAGGTCCGAGCAAATCAAATTTGATGCGCAAACTCAAACTTCGACGTCGATCACCTGCATCACGCGTTCCATGCCCTTGCGCATCGTATCGTGCTCGACGATGAGGCTCACCACGAGGGTCGGCTGGCGATCCCGATACCCAAAGAAACTCCCCGGAAATACGCGAACACCTGCCTCGGCAATCCGCGTCGCAATCGATTCGTCGTCGCACCAACCAGGCAGCCGCAAACATGCACTCCAACCGCCATCGACGCGATCGAGTCGCCATTTGACGCCAATTTTATTCGACATTTCTCGAATAATGGCAAGGTTTGTGCGGCATCGTTCTAAACAAGGCAAAGAAAATTCGCCGCGCCGAGCGAGTAGCGACGGCGCCATGCGTTGCACCCAACCCGAAACGCTCAGCGTCGAATCGGTGATATAACTCATGCGTTGCATCGCTTCCGAGACGACACCAGGGTCGCCTCCAAAAACGCCCCACCCCAATTTGTGCTGGGGCAAGCCGCAAACTTTCGACAATCCGCTTAAACTCACGACGAGCCCGCATCCTGCCGCGTTAAAATACGTCGACGCCGCCTCGGGCATCAATTCGCCGTCGTCGCGCAATCGGTACCCACCAAAGACTTCATCGACGATGAGAGCCATCGATCGACTTGCACAAAATTCGACCAACTTGGCCATTTCGTCAAATCTTATGCAATGCCCCGTCGGATTGTTTGGGCTCACGACAATAATGGCGCGCGTTGTCGAATCGCATACTTGTTCAAGCGCCCAAAAGTCGATCATCCATTCGCCCGCGCAATCTTGCAACGAAGTCTCGCGCAATTCGACGCCCTCGAGCGTCGTCAAACAATCGAGCAACGGATACGTCGGCGTACACGTCACGACGCTATCGCCAGGCGCACACAGCAACTTCAAAAGCGCACCAACCGCCTCGCTCGTCGACGCAAACAGCTGAATCGCATCGGGATTCGCCCGGCCGCCATAATACGCCGCCACCGCCTCACGCGCCACAATCAACCCCTGAGAAGACGCCGTATAATGCGCCGATATCGCCGCGCGAAGCGCCTCCACATCGGGATCGATCTGCGGCAACCCGCAAACCGTCGGATTGCTCACGCTCAAATCGATTCCATCGTCGTGCGCCGCCCGATACGCCACCCACGCCTCATAACATGCATTCGAACTCAAATCGCTCAAATCGGGCGTGCGACTATGCGAAAAATACAAACTTCTATCCATTACAAATATCTTATTCAATATCTACAAACTATCGTCGAATTTTTTGCAACGCTCCGCCAATCTCGCCGCTCGCGCACCACGCCCCGTCGAATACGCCGCCGCAATCGCATCCGACAAATTAAACGGCGCATCGACTTCGTGCGCAATCCCAAATGTCGCCGTCGGCTCGGGGTGTTCAGCCAACGATCGACGCGCCTCGTCGAACTGCGAGCTGTCGAACATCGGCACGACGGGCCGCGCCGCCTCCGATTTTTTTTCGCTCTTTCGGTCTATTTCACCGAATATTGTTTCGAGCGACGCCGCAAATCCCGCACCAGGTTCGTTATTGACCGAAATGTAATTGTACCGCGCCAAGCACCCGCGAAACCCATCGAGCACGTCGCCATCGAGCAAAGAATTATCGTATTCGCCATCTTTCATCGGGAACACCTTGGGGATTCCCAACTCACGCGCAAACATGTCGAGCAACGCATCGAGTGCTCGCACTTGCGCCCGATACAACACGGGCTGCGACACGACTTTGTGCTGAATCGTCGCCTTGACCATCGGCCGCCGCCGCCGCCAATGCCGCTCATCGGCATCGATCTGATACAACATCAAAAAGTTCTCGACCTCGACCCCCACGCACTGACGCCCCCTCGGGTAATCGTCGGTCTCGCGCTCTGGGCAAAACGGCACCGCTCGCAGGGGATCCGCCCATTGGACGATTAAGCTGCATTCTCTGCAACCTTTCGAGCTATCTATCGAAAAATGTACACGTTTTTTTGCATTTCCTGCTAATCGTTCACGCGTCGTCTTGGCAATTTCGGGCATCGACAAAACGCAACACACATCGGGCACGACAGCGACCTCGTCGCCCGGCACGAACATCCGAGCCACGCGAACGCCGTCTATCGCCACTTCGCGCCCGCCTACAATCGCGCCACCCACGCCGCCACGCGCCAACGCCGCAATGGTGAGCAACGTCGACGGCCCCAAACACCCATCTTGCGCCAAATCATTCGCCGCCTGAAACGCCAAAACCCAATCGACGAGCGCATCGCCATCGAGCACAAACGCCTCGTGATTCTCGGGCAAAAGCCCGCGCCAAAACAATTGCCGCGCTCGCAAATTGAATTGTACCGCCAAAAGCCGCTCTTCTGTCGTGAGCATGTCGCCTCCGTTCGCTCCAGATAATCCAAATTCTTCAATAATTTCAAATACTTACAACAAATCGAAATGATACCTCTCCTTGGGCTCGGCTATCTCGGCTTCGCCTCGATACGCCTCACAGGGCTCGGCTATCTCGGCTTCGCCTCGATACGCC
>SFMP01000011.1 GCA_004554395.1 Myxococcales bacterium
AGGTTCTATGACGCAAGATGGCGATATCTTGCACATCCGTGCGAATGCCTAGGGGTTTTGCGCGAGCGAGTGTGATAGACTCGCAAAAGAGTTGAGATTTTTGTAGCGATTCGTCGTATATTGACCATCACGAAACGAGGAGAGAAGGGATGTCTGAATGTGATTATGATGAACTTTCGGTCTGGCAAGACATATTGGACGACGTGATGAATGGTCATGTCGACGGTTTGATATGTCCATTTTGCGACAAAAAAGCGATAGAAGTGAATACGGAAGGTCCGACGATCAACGTCAAGTGTACGGAATGTGGGCGTTGGATAGAAGGCATCAACGCATATTAGACGGAGATAAGCCATGGCCAAGAATAAGATCATTGGGAGCGGTTTTTCGTTTCCGATGCAAATTGATGCGCTCGGTGGCGTAGCGGTGACCTCGGATGATGAGAACATACGTCAGAGTATGATGTGCATCATCGGGACGGCGCCGGGGGAGCGAATCATGCGCCCGACGTTTGGTTGTGCGATTCACGACATATTGTTCGAACCGAATACGGCGGTGACGGCCGCAAAAATCGAGTACGAAGTGAAGCGTTCATTGATAGAATTTGAGCCGCGCATTGGCGACATCGAAGTGGTGGCCAAGCCCGATGATGCGGAACTGAGTCGCATGAATGTGACGATATCGTACACGATCCGCAAAACGAATACGAAAGCGAACTTAGTCTATCCATTTTATCTTCGTAAAGAGGGAGAAGTATGATTCCATTACCGAAACTGGACGACCGCAAGTGGGAAGATCTCGTCCGCGAGGCCATCGACCTAATCCCGAAGTATTGCCCGGAATGGACGAATCACAATGCGTCGGATCCCGGTATTACGCTTTTGGAGCTTTTTGCGTGGCTCATCGAAGTGTTGCTCTATCGTCTCAATCGCGTCGGTGACAAAAACTATTTGGCGTTTTTGAATTTGATGGGGATCGACTTGCAGCCGCCGCAGCCGGCGACGGCTCACCTGACGTTTAGCCTTGTCCCTGGTGCACGCAATTTCCAAGTCGTGCCCGCCGGCACGAGCGTGGCGACGAATTACAAGAGCGACGAAGACCCCGTCATCTTCGAGACGCTCAAAGATTTAGTCGTTTTGCCGACGTCGATCGTGCGTTGTTTTTCGCAGTTCCACGACGTCTATGCCGATAATACGCCCTATATGTACGGTCGCCCGGGGCAATCGTTCGAGGCGTTTATGGGTTGCCAGCGCATCGAACGCTACATGTATTTCATGGATCCGCGATTGGAAATGCTCAACGAAGAAGCGCTTTTGATCGTGGGTGTCGAGACGCCCAATAGCCCCGATACGGATTTCCCAACGCTTTGCGAATGGGAATATTGGAATGGCCATCGCTGGCGCGATCTCGAAACGTCGACGCAGGAATTGCCCGTCGGTTGGGTGGCGTTCCGAGGTGTCGATGGCATGCAAGAGACCGTCGTCGACGAAAAGAGCGGTTTCTGGATTCGCGCACGCCTGGTCAACGTGCCGCAATCGCCCGATATGACGAGCGTCGAACGTCTCAAGATGCGCATCGAAATCTTGGGCGAAGGTATCGTCCCGACGAAAGTCCTCACGCAAACGGTCAACGACGATTTCTTGCCCGTCGACATGGTCAAGGCGTTTTATCCGTTCCACAAAGAACCGGGCGTCGAAAGCGCCTTCTACATCGGCAATGACGAATTATTTGGCAACAAAGCGGCTCGGATTCGCCTCGATTTCGAGCTCGCCGATGCGATTGCCATCTCGGGATTGAATCCGTCGAGCGATTTGCACATCGCTTGGGAATACTACAACGGGAAACAGTGGCAACGCATGGGTCTCTCGACGCCCAAAGGGCTCGAAGACTCGCTTAAGGGCCTCGACTTCGAAGATTCGACCTATTGCTTTACGCGCAATGGTACGGTCGAATTTACGATTCCCGAAGACATGGCGAAGACAAAAGTCTCGGATCAAGAGGCTTATTTCGTTCGCGCACGCATTACACAGGGCGATTACGGTATCCCCGGTATGTATATGCTCGATGGCGATAAATGGGCTTGGTTCGACGAACGCCCATTGCGTCCGCCTATGATGAAATCGGTGCGCATCAAGTACGAAGAGGCGAGCGTGACGCCGCCTTGCGTCTTGACGTATAACGATTTTAGATACGAAGACGTGACCGCCGAAGTGAGCGAAGATCTCTCGACGACGCAAGTCTTTGCCCCGATTCCCGACGAAAACCCGTCGATGTACTTCGGCATGAATGGCCCATTCCCCAACGAACGCATCGATGTATTCGTTCACGTCTTGACGAAGACGAGTGCGAGATTCGAACAAAAGCGCGAAGACGAAAAGTTCCTGCGAAATTATTACCGAAAGATGGAAGAAGAGTATTTCGGCAATAAGAAACTCGTCTGGGAATACTGGGACGGCAAAGTCTGGTCGGATCTCAACGTCAGCGACGGGACGCGTTCGTTTACGGAATCGGGCTATTTGTCGTTTATCGGGCCGAAAGACATGGCGCCGACGCGCAAATTCGGCGAAAACTTGTTCTGGATTCGCGTGCGCCTCGAAATGGGCGGCTACGAAGAGCTCCCGCACATCGATCACATCATGTTCAATACGGTCCAAGCCGTGAACCGTCGCACGATCAATTTCGAAGTGATGGGCACAGGGCGTGGCACGCCAAACCAAGTCTTCAAATTCCTCAATACCCCCGTCTTGGAAGGCGAGGAAATTTGGGTTCGCGAAAAGGAAATGCCGCGCGACGAAGAAATCGAAGCGCTGAAGTCGATTTATGGCGATCGCCCGTTTATCCAAGAAGATTCGAACATGGGCGGTTATTGGGTTCGCTGGGAAAACGTCGAAAGTTTCTATATGTCGACCGACCGAAGCCGCCACTATTTGCTCGACCGACTCAATGGCAAAGTTCAATTCGGCGACGGCACGCACGGCATGATGGTGCCCATGCTCGATCAAAACGTTCGCACGTCGCATTACTGCATCGGTGGTGGCGTTCGCGGCAATATCGGCGTCAATCAGGCGACGACGATTCGCCAAGCAATTGCCTATATCGATGGCGTCACGAACTATTATCCGGGCGAAGGCGGTAGCGATGTCGAAACGATCGAAGCCGTCAAACAACGCGGCCCCTATGTCATCAAGAGCCGTTATCGTGCCGTCACGCAAGAAGACTTCGAAGTCTTGTCGCTCCAAAGCTCCAATGCCATTGCGCGCACTTGTTGCTTGCCCTCGACCGACCGCGAAGGCGCGGTGACGATTATCGTCGTGCCCAAATTCGATGCGACAAAAGAAGAATACGACAAGAAACTCGTTCCGACGAGCGAACTCTTGCGACGCGTCAAAGCATACCTCGATGAACGCCGCCTCGTGACGGTGCGCGTCAACGTCGAACGCCCGCAATATACCGAGTTGAGCATCAATCTCGAAATCATCCGCACCTCGACGGGCGCCAGCGATCGACTCAAACGCGATATCAATCAAGCGTTGCGGAAATTCTTGCACCCCATCGTCGGCGGTCGCGACGGCAAGGGCTGGAAATTCGGACGCAGCGTCCTCAAAGTCGATCTCTATCACATCGTCGAAAACGTCGAAGGCGTCGAATTCGTCGATCGTATCATGATCTACGATGAAGACCGCGGCATATTCGTCGATCAAATCAAGCTCAGTCCCAAGGGCTTGCCCTTCCTCGTCAACGTCGATATCACCGAAAAAACGCGCGAACGCGTCGTTTAATGGCGATTAGCCCATGCCTTCGGAGTAGGAAATGCGCGTACAAAGTAAAAGAAAACTGAGCGTTCCCGATCTGGAAGGGCTTTTGGCAAAAGATGCATCGACTTTTTTGGTGCTCAACGGTTTTCCAAAGCCCGATGTCAAATTCGAAGAAAGCTTCGAAACGCCCTACAGCGTCTTAAGTCAAGATCCGCCGAAAGGTCAGATCGTCGACGCCGATACGATCGTCACGATAAACGTGGCATGCCGGTCATATTGCGAATTTTTGCCCGGCATCTATCGCACGGCGACTTACGATGGTCATACGTTTTTGCGAGATTTTATGTGGATCGTCCGCCACATGGTCGATTCCGTATCGGACAAAATCGACAACATTCCGAGCCTCTTTAGCCCCTACGAAACGCCCGCCAACTTCTTGCCTTGGCTCGCTGGCTGGATCGGTTTCGTCTTGGACGAAGATTGGCCCGAGGGCAAAAAGCGATACCTCTTGCGACGCGCCGTCGATTACTATCGCATCCGCGGCACGGTCAAAGGACTGAAGCTATTTTTGTCGATTTTTACCGACGTCGAACCGGAAATCATCGAAAATGCTTGGCCATTTCACGGTTTCCAAATCGGCGTTCATTCGACGATGGACTTCGATACGATTATCTTCCCCGTCGTCAACGTCTCGCACTGCTTCATCGTCGATATCCCACTCGATCCCGAATCGATATCGGAATATACGATCATCAAGATTCACGATATCATTCGCGCCGAAAAACCTGCCCATACGATGTATTATCTTCGTTTCAAGGGCAAAAAAGTTGCGCTTTCCGAGTTCCAACTTCTGGTTGGCGACGAGGAACAAGGCTACGTCATCGGCTCGGGCGAAGAAATCGTCGAATTGGGTGAGGCAGAAGTCGAACGACTCCCCGGCGAAGAATAGGCGATTGGTACGTATTTAGCGTTTTATTGAACGATATCTGTGTTCAACAGATCCCATCCATAAGGTGCAGATCATGGCAGAAGACCAGGGTTTTAAGAGAATTAATTTTTTTAAAGGCTTCGTGACCACCACAAAAGACTGGAACGATGCCGAAATGTATCACGTCGAAAAGCACAAATTGCACAACCGATGCTTCCACGGCGCGGGCATGGTGCCCGGATACAAACAAGAGCTCAAAGTCCGCGCTCGCGGACGAGCCGATATGTCGGTCGAAGTCGCCCCCGGCTACGCCATCGACGGACAAGGCAATGACATCATCCTCTACGAAACCGAAATCAAGGCGATTAACAAAGGCGATTTCAAACTCCCCCTGACGATCTATTTCGTCGTCAAATACGTCGAAGAATTCACCGATTTCATTTCGTATAAAGAAAACCTCGATTTCAAGGGGCATCGCCGAATCCAAGAAAAAGCCGCCATCGAAATATCGATTACCGAACCCGATATCTCGCGCGAAGTCGAAATCGCTCGCGTCTACCTCACCGAAGACGCCAAAAAGATTACCGACGCCAAAGATCCCCTCGAACCGGGACCTAACGAAATCGATTTGCGCTACGTGCCGCGCGCTGGCGTCGTCGGCGGCTACCTCCCCATGGAGCTCATCAACCGCCTCCGAAAGCTCATCGCCACACAACGCGACAGCTACTATCGCATGGCTCGCGACAAAAAAGTCCTCGCCGCCAATAGCGCCGCCCTCGGCATGATGACCGTCGACATGTTGCTCGAATCGGGCACCGTCGGCCCTCAAAACATCATGCCACTGCTCTCCAATATCGGCGACCTCGAATGGGATACCGTCAACGAAATCGAAGCGACAAAACCGACGCTCAAAGCCATGAAAGACTTCGGACAATTCAAACACTCCGTCGAAGTCTTCCGCGACCTCGTCGATGAAAAAAGCCTCGCCGTCGACGAAAACGAGCTCATCAACTTCGATAGCCTCGATCAAGTCCTCGCCGTCAAAGAAAAAGGCACCGTTTCCCTCGCCTCTCTCGTCGGCGAAGAAATCGCTCCTGCCGTCCTCGAAAACGAAGAAAGCGCCATCTCCCAAGAATGGACAAAGGTCAAGGAATGGAGCGGCGATTTGCCCGAAGTCGTCAGCATCGACGGACAAGAATGGACGCTCATCGATACGATCGACGTGCTCAACAAAGACAGCGAAGTCGCTCACGCCTTCCAAATCAACGAAGCTCGCGACTCCTGGCGCGCTCGACAACGCATCCGATACCCCGATGGCGTCACCGTCGAAGACGTCGGCATCGCCCACGAAGGCGGCTACACGTCGTTCGAAATTCACAACGTCACGCCAAACCGACCCGTCATGTTGCTCCGACGAATGGACTACGCTCGCGGCGACTTCGAAATCGAATACTATGCCAACGAAATGCGCGTCGGCATCTCGCAATGCGCAGGTTCCGACAAACGTTTCCGATGGCGCAACTGGCCATTCCTCATCCCCGCCGAATTCGTCACCTCCGAAGTGCTCAAAGTTACACAAAAAGCACTCACCGCCGCTCGCGATATCAACATGTATCGATTCTGGTTCTATCAGGCACTTTAATCTATTCGCCGCACCTCTGCGTGCGGCAAATCTCCACCTTTTCGGAGCGTTTTTATGGACGAAAAAGCACGATACGAAGTATTCAAACACCGCCAAGGCAAATGCGAATATTGTGGCACGCGACTCAAATGGGATGCCTACGAAACTCGCGGACTCGCCGGCGGATGGGTCATCGAAGACCAAGACGACGGATCAAAACAAGCACTCTGCTACAAGTGCTTCGAATTCCCACAACGCGGCAAAACGGCTCACCGACTCACCATTACAGAAGTCCAAACGCCGACTGGCGACGCCGTCAATGGTGCATCGCAGGAAATTCAAGAAACCGACAAATAAGTCGCATTATATTTCTATCTCTTGTTCAATTCGTCATGCGCACGCGTGACATTTCTCATGGAGGTTTCTCATGGGTGCAACGAAGACCCAAATTACCAACTTGCTCGAAATGCGATTCGATTATCAATCGGCGCGCAATGTGCTCAACAATTGGCGAAAATTCGCTCAAATCAAAGAGGATCCCGATCCCATGACCGACGTTCAGCTCGTGTCGTTGCTCGAATACCTCAAGGCCAATGCCCCCGATGCCGCACGCGTTCACGCCGCCGTCGAACGACTCATCCTCGCTCAAGACGTCGCACAAACCGCACAAGCACACGTCGAAGAACATCATGAAGTGCACCACGATGAGCACCATGAAGAACATCACGAAGAAGTGCACTACGAAGAGCATCACGACGCACAACACGTCGAAAACGTCGAAACGGCCGATGTCGTCGCCGAAGGTTGCGACAACGCCGACAACGCCGAAGGTTGCGACAACGCCGACAACAACGACTCAAACGACGCCCCTGCCGAATCCAAAGAAAACAAAAAGAATAAGAAGAAAAAACATTAATTAACGAGTTTAATCGAATATTCTTTTGTTTTTTGGGAAGCTGCTATTTGCCCTCGGGCAAATACGCAGCTTTTTTTTGCATCGCCTATTTCTGCGCGCATACGGCAACGGTTTGGCGCCGCCTATTTCTGCGCGCATACGGCGGCGCGCGGCGCTATTCGCCCTGCGGGCAAATACGCGCCGCTCTTTGCGATGACACCGAGCAATATCGCGTCAAAGCGCCCAACGGGCGCTTTGCATCATCGTTTCATCATCGAACAGACTGCTTTTCGGCGCCCAAGTGGGCGCATCGATCGGTGCATAAAGACAAAGCGCCCAACGGGCGCTTTGCATCATCGTTTCATCGTCGAACGGACGGCTTCCGCTCCCGTCAGAGCATCGATCGTGGCCTCATCGAGCAATCCGAGTTCGAGGAGTTTTTGCTTCACGGATTTGCCTTCGTCGGCGGCTTCGATGCCGATGGCGCAGGCGCGATCGTAACCGATGCGCTCGACCATCGCCGTGATGAGGGCTGTCGACGAGGCAACGCCTGCGCGGCATTTATCGACATTGGCGACGATGCCTTCGATGCAGTGATGCGTCATCATCGTGCACGCCTTGCGCATCATATCGAGGTCATTGAGCAAACAATCGGCGATGAGCGGCAAGAAGGCGTTGAGCTCCAATTGCCCTTGGCTGACGGCATACGATACCGTCGTATCGTGCCCAATGACGAGGAAACACGCCTGTGTCATCGCCTCGGGGATAACTGGGTTGACTTTGCCCGGCATAATCGAGCTACCCGCCTGACGCGCGGGCAACGAGATTTCGCCGATTCCCGCCTGCGGCCCCGAAGACATGAATCGCAAATCGGTGCACATTTTGATGAGGCTGAGCGATAGCGTCTTGAGCGCACCGCTCACCGTCGAAAAGACGTCGAGATTTTGCGTTCCATCGATGAGATCGTCGGCTTGTTTGAGCTCGAAATGCGTGATTTCTGCCAAATGTGGGACGACTTGCGCGACGAATTCATGCGAAGCACTCACACACGTCCCGATGGCGGTGCCCCCCAAGTTGACGCAATGGAGGTCTTTCCGAACTCTTACAAATCGTTCAAAATCTCGCAGAAGCGCCTCGGCGTAAGCTTTGAACTCGAATCCGAGCGTCGTCAAAACGGCATCTTGGAACTGCGTTCGACCGACTTTGACGACGGAATCCAATTCTGCCGCTTTGCGACGCAACATCAATTCGAGCGTTTTGAGGGCGGGCAAGAAGGCATCGATCTGGCGAATGAGGGCGATCTTGGCTGCCGTCGGGCAAACGTCATTCGTCGACTGCTGATAATTGATATCGTCGAGAACCGAAACGCGGTCATAAGAGCCCTTTTCGAGCCCGAGCAATTCGAGTGCGCGATTGGCAATGACTTCGTTGATGTTCATATTGAGCGAAGTCCCAGCACCACCTTGTAGCGGATCGATGGGAACTTGTTCGTCGAAGTCGCCGTCGGCGACTTCACGACATGCACATAAAATCGCTTCGGCTTTTTTCGGGTCATCGGCCCAAGCCCCCAATTCGTGCGACGTCTTGGCACATGCATGTTTGACATCGCCCATGGCATGAATCCACGACGGATGCACTCTGCGCCCCGTAATTCCGAAATTCTCGACGCTACGAACGGTGTGAACGCCATAAAATGCATCGCCCTCAACGATGTGTTCGCCCAATAAATCGTGTTCCATTCTGTATGCCATCGCGATTTCCTTTGTATGATGTCGGTTTGCAACCACGCAATACGGCGGTTTGCAAAAAATCGAAGATTGAAAATATACGGATAAAACTCGGCCCAGACAAGCAATTGCCGTTTGTCAGTAGCCACTGATTGGCGCCATTTTATGGAACGGCAGTTCGTTGCAACCTATTCCAAACGAAATCCGCCAAGCGGCAAATGCCGTTAATCGACGACGATATCGGGGATGGCGTCGATGCTACCCTTTCCCTGGCGAATGAGCCGTGGAACGTCGGTCGTCAAATCGATAATCGTCGACGGTTCGGGCGCAATGAGCCCACAATCGACGATCGCATCGAGAAATGGCAAGCGACGCGCTATCTCGTCGGGATCGCTAAAGGCGACGTGTTCGGGCGATGGAACAGACGTCGTGACGATGGGGTTTTCGAGCCGTTCGACGAGCATCCGCGTCACGGCATGATCGGGCACGCGTATGCCGACTGTCGCCGTCTTGCTCATCATCATGCGCGGTACTTCGCGAGCCGCTGGCAAGATAATCGTATATGCCCCAGGCAAAATGCGCTTCATCAGGCGATAGGCGATATTCGAAACGACGGCAAAACGCGCGATATTCTTCAAATCGGGGCAGATAAACGAAAGCGGATGTTTGCGATTCTTGCCCTTCATTTCGTAAACGCGCTCGACCGATTTGCGATTCATCATGTCGCAACCGAGCCCATATATCGTGTCGGTCGGATAGACGACTAACCCACCCGATTCGATGATTTGTGCAACGCGTTCGATTTGGCGCGCATTCGGCCAGCGCTCATCGACGGATATTTGCAACATCTCTCAACTCCTGTCCCTTTAATCCTCGTCGTCGTCCGACTTGCCGTGCTTCACTAATTCAATTCGCGGTTCGTCGGGATTTGCCTTATAAAATACGAGGATATGACCAATTTGCTGAACGCAATCGCTATGCGTGGCTTCGGTCAAGGCGATCGCCACGTCTTCGAGCGAAACCGTACACGTATTGATGACTTTGACTTTGACGAGTTCATGCGTGTAGAGCGCCGACTCGAGTTGTTCGACGACTTGCGGCGATGGACCGCAATGCCCGACGTGGACGACGGGTTTGAGATTGTGAGCGAGCCCGCGCAATTGGCGGCGTTGCCAGCCTCGAAGATTCGGGCTAAGGCGCTGTATCAGACCTGGTTGCATATATCTTCTGCCTTTCATCGGCTACGCCGACGACAAAAAAACTAAAATCGATCTCCATCTCCATCAAACTCATCCATCGAGATGGCGAGCCAAATTGCTCGAAATGGGGCTTCATACGCCAAACGGCGGCGTCCGATCAAGCACTTATCCACCATTGCCGCGCAAATCCCCCCCAGCAATCGCCGTTTTTGCGTCGCCACGCGCGTTCCAATGTGGAAAATCAACTGCCATTATGCTAAAATGGTGCGGGTCGTTTGTGTCCCATTTTGGATAGACTGGAGGAAGTATTATATGAAGTACACGAAACTAGGATATTGTGCATTGTTGTGCACCGCTCTGACCATGGTGAGCGGTTGCTCCGACGATAGCAAAACAGATCTCAAAAACCCCAGCGTTTGCGACGCAAAACTCACACCATGCCTCATCGGCTATAGCTGCGTCGATAGCGTCTGCCTCAAGAACGCCACGTTCGGTCAGGCATGTGGCGATGGCATTGTCTGCGTCGAAGGCAAATGCACAAACGGCTTCTGCATCAACGAGAACATCTCAAACGGCAACTCTAATCCAAACGCCGGGATTATTGGTTCACAATGTCAAAACGACAAGCAATGCCAAGAAGGCACATGCCTCGCTCGCGTCTGTACGATAACAGCTGCCGCCGGCGAATCGTGCAGTGACACGCTCCCATGCGCCACAAAACTCGTCTGCGACGCCAAAACGAGCAAATGCCTCAAAACGGCGGGGCTCGGGAGCGCCTGCTCGGAGTCAGTCATCTGCAGCATCGGAGAATGCGTCGATGGAACGTGTGCCGTCGTCACCGAAGAAGACAGACTCAAAACGACCGATACCGACGGCGATACGATCCCCGATTTCTGGGATCGCTGCGATAACGATAAAGACGAAGACGGCGCACCCGATTGCCAAGACCTCGATTCCGACGGCGACACCATCCCCGATTCAGTCGAAGCGGGCACCGACCGCGAGCTCTACGAAGACCCCATCGATTCCGATAGCGACACCATCCCCGACTTCCTCTCGCTCGACGCCGATGGAAACGGCATCCCCGACGCCGTCGAAGGACTCTGCAAAGTCAATCGCGACGAAAACGGCGATCCACTCCGCGACGATGATGGCAATATCGTCGTCGCCGATTCGTGCAAACCATTTGCTCTCAATGGCGTCGTCGTCAAATCGGTCGACGGCATCCCGCTTTCCGATACCAATGGCGACACCATCCCCGATTTCCAATCATACGACAACGACGGCGACGGCCTCCACGACGTTCAAGAAATCGCCGGTTTCACCCTCGTTCGCGACGGGCAAATCATTCCCGGGCGCTTGTGCGGAACCGCTCCTTGCGAACCTGGTACCCCCGATAATCCTTGGGATTCCGATGGCGACACCATCCCTGACTATAACTCACCCGACTCCGATGGCGACACCATTCCCGACTCCACCGAACTCAAAATCGATACCGATGGCGACGGAAATCTCGACATCTACGACCTCGACTCCGATGGCGACACCATCCCCGACGCCGAAGAAAAAGACCTCTTCTACACCACTCCCGAAGGCGTCAAGACGTTGTGCGTCATATCGCCCGACTGCGACGGCGACGGCCTACCCGACGGCGACGAAGTCAACTGCGACCCCCAAAAATACCCATTCGCCGCTACCAATACGCGCCTGTCGCACGATTCCGATGGCGACGGCGGTTCCGACGCCGCCGAATACGCAGCCGCTCAATTCGCCATCGAACAAAACAAAAATTGCGAGGAGACGAAAAAGTGCTACAAAATCCCGTCGTTGACCCAAATCGGACAATTTGAACTCATCTCATCACCTGATCAAGTCATTTGCGATGCAGCCGTCGAAGTCAAAGACATCTTCGACTTCTATTTCGAATTGCCCAAAAACGGCCCCGAAAAATCCGACAACCTCATCTTCTCGCCATCGGTTTCAAAACTCGACGTCGTCATCAATCTCGACGTCACCGGCTCGATGCAAGCAGAAATCGACGATATCAAAAGTAAGCTAGGGAGCACGATCATTCCCAAAACGAAAGAGCGCGTCTCCGACTCCGCTTTCGGCATTAGCGCTTTCGCCGATTTCCCCATCACCCTCGGGAACAATTCTGGTGTTCACTACGGATACCCAACTAATCGTACCAAATACCAAGCCGATAAGCCGTGGCTCATGCTTGCCAATGTTACGACAGATCAAGGTGTTTTGACGGGTGCTGTGAATAATTATGCCCTCACCGACGGCGCCGATTACCCCGAAGCTGGCTACGAATCGCTCTGGCAAATCGCCGGCGCCGATACCGTGACAAGCGAAACGCAGACGAAATACGCCACCATGGCTAACGACGGAACGTATTGCACGGGCGAACCAAAAGGATGGACGCCACTCGAAGCCATCACGCCAACAGCTGATCGCTGGGGCGGCGCGCGATTCCGAAACGATTCGTTGCCCGTCGTCGTCCACGTCACCGACGCACCTTCGCACAGCTCAACGCTCGCCAACGGTTTCGGACTCAAAGAGTATCCCTACAACGCTAAATATATCCAAAACCCGCACACCGACGCAGCTGTGCACCAACTCTACAAAGACAAGGGCGCGCGCATCATCTCCGTCTATCGCCGCAGCAGCGATGACGCAAAGAAAAACGCAGACCAGGAAGGCATCGCCGCCGGCGCACAACATCCCGTCTTGCTCAACACGTCGACCGAAACAAACGCCATCGTCCCCGCGTGCGCGTTCAAAAAGTCCGATAACACTTGGACTTGCGGCGAAAACAAATGCTGCACCGTCACGACCGCCGCAGGTAGCGTCGATCCAAACGACGGCAAGTGCACACTCAGCTACGGCATCGTCAACGGCGCATCGCTTTCCGAAACGCTCGTCGACGGCATCGACGCCCTCGTCAAATACGGCACAAACGAAGTCGCCACGCGCGTCATCGGCTCGCCCATCCCCGGCTCCGACAAAACGACCGCCTGCTTCATCAAACGCGTCGTCGCCAACAAATACGTCGCACCGCCCCAAGAGCCCGAAGCCTCGTGCAACCCCGTCGCCACTAAAGAAAAGTTCAAAGCCAACCCCACCGACCCCGATCTCGACTACTTCAACGGCTTCAGCAACTTCGCCGCCGGCACGTCGAGCATCAACCGCGAAGGCGCAAAACTCCACTTCGACGTCATCGCACAAAACGACGATTGCGTCGCACCCAAACGCACCGCCCAAGCATTCTCGGCGCAAATCGAACTCTACAACCCGACGACAAACCTCTCACTCGGCAAACGCGAAGTCTACATCATCGTACCTGGCGAAATCCACGTCGACGTCGTCAACTAACCCCTTGTTTTGATTGACGTTTTACCTTGGGCAACGCTATTGCCCCCCCGCTTGGGGGGGGCAATACGCTTTTGCTGGCTACGCCGCCGCTACGGCTATGTGCTCGCTTCGCTGCGCGCATACGCCTACGCCGCACGGCTATTTCGCCCCGCGGGCTCAATACGCCGTGCCTTTTGGCTACGCTAGAGCGCACCAAATCCCGCTTCGATGGCGTTCCAATGATTGGCCAATAATTTCATACTTTCATTTGCCCGAAAGCCCGATAAATCGGCGCCAACGCATTTCAAAAATGCCCCCAATAAGGCGAAATTGGCACTCTTGGGCTCGCCTGCTTGCGTCGCAATTTGCGTCGCGCAAATGCCATATTTCTTCGCCGCCGTCGATCGCGATGCAACGTCGCCTACGCGATCGATATCGAACAAAATTGCACCATTTTTACTTACTTTCGAAGAAAATTTCTCGAAAGCCGGTGCATTCATGGCAATGAGATAATCGGGAACGTCGACAATCGGGGCGGCGATTGGATCTTGCGATATGCGCACGAAACAATTGGCGGCGCCGCCGCGCATTTCGGGGCCATACGAGGGCATCCACGTCGTTTCGTAGCCCGAAGCGAGTGCGATTTGCGACAGCGCACGCCCAAGCGTCATAATGCCTTGGCCGCCAAACCCCGAACAACAAATCGACACATCGCCAGAGATTGGCAAAAGGCGTTCGCTGCTCGGTTTTATCGGTTGAGCGAGGCGTGCAAACGCCTCGGCAGTGCCTGCTGGCGTATAAGGTTCTGGGCAATGGCGAGCCTCGATCCAGGCGCGGCGCGATTCGTCGCGAAAGATGCCGAGCGGATACGTCTTTACCATCGTATCGGCGATGCGTTGCCGCGCCGCGCCGGGCGAGCAATGCCAATTCGATGGGCAAGGCGACAATATTTCGACAAAACTATAGCCGTGACCGTCGATTTGGTTGCGAATCGCCTTCCGAATGATATTCTTCGTTTCGATAATTTGCTTGCATGTTCCAATGGCGCAACGCGCAATAAATGCAGGACCTTCGATCTGATTGAGTATTTCACAAATTTTGAGCGGAGCCCCGTGCTCATGCAAAACTCGGCCATTGGGCGATGTCGCGGTTTGTTGCCCGATCCACGACGTCGGAGCGAGCTGCCCACCAGTCATGGCAAAATTGGCATTATTGATAAATAAGACGGTGATATTTTCGCCGCGATTGGCGGCGTGAATCGCCTCGAGCAAGCCGATCGACGCCAAGTCGCCATCGCCTTGCGACGCTACGACAATCGCCTGCCGATGCAACCGCTTCACCGCCGTGGCGACGGCCGAGGCTCGCCCGTGCGCCGCCAATATATGCGACACCGACATATAAGAATCGGTCAAACCGCCGCATCCGACGGGCGAAACCCATATCGCCCTATCGGCAACGCCAAACTCGCAGAGTGCCTCGTCGGCAAACTTCAATATATTGCCGTGCCCACAACCGGGGCAAAAGTGCGTCTGCTGTGGGGTTTGGGCCTTGCGATATGTCGCTAAAAAAGTCGTTTTAGGGTTGGAGTGCATCGCTAAATTTTGCCGATATGGCTTTACAAAGCGGGAGTTTATCGGAGGCAGCGAGGTCTGTTTCGCAGACGCCGACGATTTGCATCACAGTCGCATCGAATTCGACCATCGTCTGATTAAACGTATCGACGTCGCCTTGGCGATTGAGCGCAATGGCGGCCGATCGCGCTTTTTTGAAAAACGCCTTCGCCGTTTGAACTGGCATGAGATAGCGGTCGTAAAGCGCGAGTAGTGCGTCGTCATTTTTGGCAGCTTTGAGCGCATCTTTGCAAGCGGTCTCGTGGCTATCGGCTGCTTTGAAGAACATTTCGCCAGTTTTGGTGAGTATTTTAATGCCCTCGTAGAGATCGGTGAGGTAGGCGGTTTCGTCGTTTGTGCCATCGAAGAGTTTCGAGAGCGCAGCCGCTTCTTCTTGGGCGGCGGCGATTTCGCGATCGAGGGCTTGGCAGGCGTCGATCGTTTCGTAAGTTTGGGCGACGGCGGGGAGTGGTATTAAAAACAAAAGCAAGCTGAGTATGCGAATTTTCATCGAAGAAAAGCTCTTAGGAACGAATTATAGTCAAACATGGAGGGCGTATGCCGCTTGCCGGCATAGCCCGACGAGCGCGGCGTATTTGCCGCAGGCAAATAGCTGCGCAAAGCGTGGCGTATTGAGCCGTAGGCGAAATAGCCACGCAGGCGGGCGTATTGAGCCGTAGGCGAAATAGCCACGCAGGCGGGCGTATTGAGCCGTAGGCGAAATAGCACCGCCGAGCTCAAAATTACAAATATAAAGACGATTCGACGATGCCCATATCGGCGAATAGCTTGAGATAGCTGTGTTTTGGGGCAAAGCGGGCGGCGTGAATCCAGGCATTTTTGAGCGCGGGATCGAGGTCATCGGCCGCGGGGTCGTCGGCAGCAATGGCGCGCATGACGTCGGCAATGGCGCGTAGGTGTGCACAAAATTCATCCCAATTGAGTAAAACCGAATTGAGTTCGTTGCGCATGGCGATACGGTCGGAATAATTCGCCTCCGCGCGTCTGAGCCAGGCGAAATTGACGCCGTCTTCGAGGAGCGTTTGTTGGAGTGTGCGCGTGAGGATTTCTTTGGGCGGCTGGCGGCTGGCGCAGGCGTCGGGGTCGATTTCGAGCGATTCGATTTCGAGGGCGGCATCGAAGACTTGCGCCAAAAGACGCGCGTGCTGCGTATGGGTAAACGTAGGCATATCGGCGGCTGCTCGCACATAATCGGCGACGGTCTCGAACGACGTCTCTTGCATTTCGTGGAAAATTCGACAACTAATGGCAAACCACGAATATGATTCAGCGAGTTGTGCAAGCGAATCTTCATCGGGAGCGTATTTGGCGAGGCTTCGGTCGGGGGCAGATTGTTCGACGGCGTCGAGTAATATTTTATTTACAGGCTTATTGAACGAATTGATCGCAAGCATGTCGGCCTTGAGCGAATAAAGTTCGGTTTCGAGCGCGCAAATGGCATCGTCCGTGCGCCCTTTGAGCCGTTCGGCAATGGCGTCGATGTCGAAGAAGATAGCCGAGGCAAACGGGATGTTTTCGGCGATGGCGTCGAAGACGTGGGGGTCGGCAAATTCGTCGAGGAGCGCGCCACAAGGAATCCCGACGATCGACGACTGCTCGCGGACGTATTTGAATAAAATATTGTCGCCAAGCGAAAATATTGCAGAAAGTTTTTCGAGAACGCCATCCGAGAGCGACTCTTGGATTTGTTGTAGCGGCGTGACACCGGGCTGTTCGAGGCAGAGGCAGTAGGGGGCGTCGACGCCTTGTGCGCGCAATTCGGCGATGAGTTTGCGCTCGCAATACTCGCGATAACGCGGCTGTGCCACGATGAGAACGCGACCGTTGGGCCAAATCTGGCGGATAAACGCTCCGAGGTGGTCGGCGATTCCGGCTTGAAAGGCGATCGTCGCGCGTTGTTGGGGCAAGAAGTTGGCAAACAGGAAATCGGCAATGCGCATGGCAACCTCACTCTTTAATCGCGTGAAAAGTGCCGCCAAGGCGGTGCAGCGGCGAACTGCGACGCCAGACGCACACGATAACTCGGGCCAAGGCGGCAAAACACTACTCATTGACCGCTTAGCATAGCGCAAAACGGCCTACTTTTGAATAGTTCATTGCCAATTGAGGAATTTGTTCCACTCGAAGGGGAATGTCGGCGATTTGGTCGATGTGGTGCGCAAAAGCCAAAGTTGACCGAAGGTAAACGGATCGGCCCATTGCCATTGGCTCGTTTTCGACGACTCGAAATCGCCGTTTTCGTGGATATCGTGCTGTATGAGGCTCATGCCAATGCCCTGAGGACCGGCGATTTTTTGCATCGATTGGGCGCCCAAAAACGAGGCCGGTATTTGAACATCGACGACGTAGCCGCTCGGCGTCGGCTTGACATGTGCGATCGGCAAGCCGCGCCAATAGTCACGCATCGGGTGGATCGGGACGATGCAACCGTTTGCCGTGATGGCAAAGGCGTAGACGTCGGCATCGATTTCGTGGCGATAGGGCGATTGATTGTAGGATTTTTCGTATTCCGCTTGCCACGTTTGCGGCGCGTTGCGGTCGATTTGAAGGGCGGGCGCCAAATCGAGCCAAACTTCGACGTGGTCGATCGTCTGAAGCGCCATCGTTTCGCGACACATCGGCGACTGCGATCGAGCAACGTCGTGCGCCATGTCGTCGATCATCGCGCGTAACGTCGGCTTTGAATATTGTTTCGCGCCCTGATGATTCGATTGTATATTATTCTGAATTCCGTTTATCGAACCGAATACATCGTCATCATGCGCATCGATGGCGATATTGAGTGCATCGTCGTTCCAAGAAACGGCATAAGAAAGCGGGGTCGATTTCGTGCCGTATTTGGCGCTTCGATTGGGCGACAAAGCGATCGATTTCGTTTCGTCGTATGGAGCAAAGACCATTTCGTAATCGGCGGATTGGGCGCGGGCTGGCAAAAACGATCCATCGGGAAGATGGGAATATGTGCGCGTTGCCGTCATCTGTTCGAAATCGAAGCGATTGTATTGCGCCGCGTGCGCCTGCGGCTCGCGCGTCGTGATTTCGTAGGCTTGTACGCGAGCCCGCCATTGTGCATCGAAGAAGAGGTCGTGGCATTCGTGGAATTGCCACGAAGCAATGCGCCAATCTTCGCAAAAGGCAAATCCGCGGTTGGCGGGCGAATCGCCGACTGTTCGCGTGTAGTTCGCGACCGTCGAGGCGATGTTTTGGTGGTGTTCGAAGCGCAAGATGGGCGCCAAATCGTCGTCGAAAGAGTAGATGGCGAGGCTTTGGCGTAGCGTGCCGCGTCGCTCGGTCTGCGCTAAGACGATGGCTTCGTAGGCGCCGTCGTCGTTGACATCGTGAAATGTATAGCTCAAGAGCGATTGTTTCCGCCAATGGACTTTGTTGACGACGGCCCAAGCGGCTTTGAGAAACCAGCCATCGATGTTTTGGAGTCGCTTGAGATCGGCAATGGCGAGCTTGTCGCGATAGACGAATCGCTCGCTCGATGGGTGCGGCGTAGAGGCGCTTGCCGAATGCTTCGCTTTAGGGCTTTTGGCAGGCGTCTCGGGAGCTGTTTGTTTGATGGCATTTGTCGTCTCTTCGTGCGCCATTTGGCGCAAAGACGGCGTTGGAGACGGGGGAATTTGCGCTTCGGGCGTCGAATTCGACGGTGCACCGACGTCGTCTTGCGCCGCAAGGGGAAGAGCAAATAACGGCGACGGAGCGCATAAAATGCCCCAGATCGCCACAGTTTGAATCCGTATCGTAGATATAAAATTTGCCATCGCACACGCCTTTCGCACAAAAGCCGAACGACGATTTTATGACTTCTCGGAGATATGTCGAATTTTTGATGTTTGCGGCGAATGAGATCGATGACAAAAAAACCGCCCTAAATGGGCGGCTTTGCTCGACAAACCAAAAAGAAAACTTCGCAAACGAAACAAACGCCTACTTCTGAGCGATGACCTCGTCGAGATCGATGCATTGTTCGATGCTCGAGGCGACGGCTTCGAGTTCGACGGCGTGCTCGCGAGCTTTTTGCGCGTCTTCGCGAGCGGCAATCGCTTGCGATTCGGCGTTTTCGGCATCGGCTTTTGCAACAGCTGCTTCGTGATCGGTCGTGGCGCTATCGGCGATGGCTCGGGCGTCGAGGGCTTTTTTGTCGGCGATTTGCGCGGCGAGTTCGGCGCGAATAGCGGCTTGTGCGGCCTGTGCCGCGGCCTCGGCCGCCTCGCGTCTTTGGACATTCTTGAGGAACTTGAGATCGACTTCTTCGCGGCTTCGGAATCCCTCGCCCAAGACTTCGTGCACGTTTTCGACGATTAAGAAGGCATTCGGGTCGAGCTCGCGGATATGCGGTGCCAACTCGCGGGCATCGCGCGGACTGACGACCGTCATCAGAACGTCTTTATCTTTCTTCGTATACATACCGCGAGCATAGAACGACGTCACGCCGCGATCGAGATGCTTCATGATGAAATCGGATATTTCGTCGACTTTCGTACTGAATATGATGATCTTTTTCGCATAATCGAAGCCATAGACGACGAGATCGATGAGCCAACTCGACAAATAAAGCGATATGAGCGCATAGAACGCTAGCGCAATCGCGGGGATCTCGGTTGTGCCTTTTTGATAGAGCACGACGGTGGCGATGGCGATGACGAAGAAATCGACGATCATCATCGAAAGCCCCGGCGATATTCCAAAGCGCTTCTTGAGAATCGCACAGACGATTTCTGTCCCAGCCGTCGTGCCCTTGAACTTGAAGACGAGACCAAGCCCAATGCCGATGAAAAGGCTGCCGATGAAGATGAAGAAAAAGAAATCGTGCGTGAGCAAGTACTGGATTGTCGCCGAATCTTGGAGATGAAGCCAACGAAATCCGGGCACGTCGCCGCGTAGCAAGTCGATAAAAAAGGCATTGCTAAAGAAGCCATAAAACGTCCGAATCCCAAAGGCGCTCCCGAGTTCGACGACGCCCCAAATGAAAAGCGGGATATTGAGGAGGATGATGAGCTGACCGACGGTGAGGTAATCGAAGACGAAGTTTATCGTCATCGAAAGCCCCGTCACGCCGCCGGGAACGACGTCTGCCTCGATGTTGAATAGAGCTAGACCGATGGCTGAGATAAAACTCCCCAACGTGATCATGAAATAGTCAAAGACGACTTGAATTTTTTTCGACAGAAGCACTCGATCCTCCGATTAAAAGCATCGCGATATTCGTTACTCTTGGATGGGATTCGCGCCGAGTTTGCACTGCATGAATGATATTCATGATTATGCTCTCAAAACGCAATTTCCATGAAATACATTCGAGATTACCAGAGATATCGTGAATTTTATTCACAACACAGCGATTCTCGACGAACTTTTGCGATGAGCACATCGCAAAAATCCAAAAATCTAGCGTATCTACAAGGGAAATCATGAGCATGGCGACAAAAAAATGCACGAAAAAGTCGAAAAAGCATATTTTTCTTGCCATTGCGAAGCGAGTTGACCATTTGATGCGCCGCTCCGACGTATGACGATATGGGTCGAATAGACGATGTCTGAGTAGATGCGGCACAGATTTTGGATTCGTTCGGCGCAAGGGCTCCTCGCCCGGGTTATGCGTTCGCAATGCATTCGCAACGCAATAGATTGAGTGAAATACACGATGATGGGGATAGACAAATGAAAAAGAGCATAGGATTGATATTCGCAGCAGCCCTGTTCGCACTCACGCCGATGTCTTTGTATGCTCAAGACAGCTCGAAGACGGCTCAAGATAGCGCCAATACAGCTCAAGATAACTCAAAAACGGCTAAAGACAGCTCCAAAACGGCTAAAGACGGCTCCAAAACAGCTCAAGACAGCTCCAAAACGGGTTCTAACCCGAAATCGTATGCGTCGGTTTCGAGCCTCATCGCCAACGCGATGCACGCCGCCAAAGACGATCGCGCCATCGAAACGTCGAAAGGCGGCATCGTCGCCGACGACGCTCGCGTCTACGTCGATGCCGTTCAAGCATACTACGACGCAGCAAAGACGTTTTCGGCATCGTTCGATCAGAGCTTCGAAACGGTCGACGGCGTCAAAAAAGCTTCGTCGGGCGTCGTCTGGTTCAAAAAACCTGGGCTCATGCGCTGGGACTACGAAAAACCCGAATCGCGATTCCTACTCAGCGACGGCAGCTTTTTCTGGTCGTGGGAACCCGTCTATCGCCAGTTCTGCAAACAAAACCTCGCGACGTCGCAATTGCCCACGGCGCTCACGTTTTTGGCAGGCACCGGGCGCATCGAAGACGACTTTTCGATCAAATTGGGCACAGTCAAAGGCGATCAAGTCGAGCTCTTGCTCACGCCACTCACCCCTTCGCTCGCTTTCGAAAGCATCCGATTCGACATCCTCATGCCGACGGCCAAAGTCTATCGCGTGACGATTTACGACGCGATGGGCAATATCAATAAGATAACGTTCAAATCGCCCGAGATAAATGCACCTCTCGACGATGCCTCATTCAAATTCGTACCGCCGGCCGACGCCAAGCAGATTTGCGACTAAAGCGTCGATTCCTATCATCCAGAGGCGCAATCTCTTAGCATCGCTCCCCATCGCAATACATCATACACTGCCCCATCACAGATGGTGCCGCCGCCACATCGGGCAACATGAATATAGTTGCGTCGCAAGCCCCAATTCGATACGATACAAAGTTGTTTCGTGTTTTGGGGCAATGCATCCTAGGAGGTAAGCATGACTCGGCTATGTCAACGATGTGGAAAGCCCGTCCACGTCGGTTTTAAGTTTTGCAATGTCTGCGGCGAACCCGTCAACGACGATGGTGCTTCGGCGGGCGACGTCGTGTCGTACTCGCCACTATTGGGTATTCGCGGCCGCACGCTGCGCGTGCTCACCGGCGATCATGCTGGCCAGTTCTACGATGCGTTCCCCGCTGTCACAGTTGGGCGCAACAACGCCGATATCGTCTCAGCCGATCCGACGGTTTCCCCCGTCCACGCTCGACTCGATGCCACCGAATCCGGTGCCCAAATTCAAGACATGGACTCGCTCAACGGCGTTTTCGTGCGCACAAAAGACGAAAAAACGCTTCTTCACGATAACGATATCATCCGCGCCGGCGATCACTTGTTCCTGTTCGAAGTCATCGCACTCGACCGCTATAGCGAAGAATCGGGCACCGAATTCTATGCCGCTCCGCTACGCGGCGAAAACTTCCGACTCGTCGAAATACTCGCAGGCGGCATGCGCGGCCGCGCATGTGTCGCCACCGACGGATGCATCACCGTCGGACGATCAGAAGGCGACTTCGTCTTCCCCGACGACGAAAAAATGAGCCCCCGACACTTCTCCATCCGATGGAGCCAACGCGGCGGACTCCTCATCGACGTCGCATTTAACGGGACTTTCGTCCAAATTCACGACGTCGAAGCTATCGCGCGCGGCGACATATTTTTTATCGGGAACGAACTCTACGAAATGATGTAAAGGAGCTACACGATGAAAAAACTACTTCTCTCTTTTGCACTTTGCCTACTCCCACTCGTCATCACCTCGTGCGGACTCGAAGAAGTCTGCGAAAACGAAGCCCAACAAGTCCGCATCACGCCGTCGACCGGCTCGGCCTTCCTCATCGATAAATTCGAAGCATCGCGAACGAATGCAACAGCCCAAACCGCCGGCACAGGCGTCACCATGGCTTGCAATCTGCAAAACACGATTCCTTGGGGCAACGTCACCTACGAAGACGCACGAAACGCCTGCCTCGACGCCGGGAAACGACTCTGCACAAAAGACGAATGGATGGCCGCATGCGGGAGCAATTATTACCCCTATGGCCAAAAGTTCGATAACACGGCATGCGCCAGCTCGGGCGTCGAAAGTAGCCCAACCGGCTCAAAATCCAAATGCAAATCGAACGCTAACGTCTTCGATATGTCGGGCAATTTGCGCGAATGGGTCGAAGAAGGCATCCTGATGGGCGGCGCCTATAGCTCCGGGCAAGAAGATTTGCGATGTACATCGTCCCTACCTCCCCAAAACGGTGCGCTCCTATACAGCCCCAGCGCGGCCGACGGCTTCCGTTGCTGCCAAGATATCGCGCTTCAATAGCCCCCCCCACCAGCATCTACAGGCGACAATTCGCAACGACGTCGAACCAAGCCCGCGCCACGCTCGGCAAAAGCGGCGCGGCCGAAGTCGCCAAACCAATCACGCCACACCATGGGCAACACAATGGCATCTTAGCATGGAAGCAACCACAAAAAAGCGGCAAGGATGGCGCGATACGTTGTCGGTCTACCTTCAAATGCCCATCTTGTGGGTCTTTCTGCTCGGCATTGCCAGCGGCTTCCCCCTCCTACTCACCGCCTCGACACTCGCCGCTCGGCTCACAGAATCGGGCGTCGACATCAAAACAATCGGCCTATTCGCCCTCATCGGCCTGCCCTACACGCTCAAATTCCTCGTCGCCCCCATCGTCGACGCGCTCCACATAACGCGCAAAAAAAGCCACCTCGCCCACCGAAAATCGTGGTGCCTACTCACCCAATGCGCCCTCGCAGCCTCCCTTTGCGGCATGGCGCTCTGCGACCCAGCCACCCAAACGATGGCCATCGCCGTCTGCGCCCTACTCACGGCGTCTTTCTCGGCCATGCAAGACATCGTCATCGACGCACTGCGCATCGAAATCCTCTCACCCGACGCACAAGGCGCGGGCGCTGCCGCCTCGGTCGCAGGATACCGAACCGGAATGCTACTCGCTGGCGCCGGCGCTCTCATCCTCGCCGTATACCTCCCGTGGAACGTCGTCTATTTCATCGCCGCTGGCGTCATGGCTTGCACCACTATCGTCACGATGTCGATCACACGACTCTACCAAAAACCAAACACCGACGACAATTCCATCGACGATATCACTATCGATAATTCTATAAATATTAAAAACAACTCTACAAACGACGATCTTGTAAACAATTTTGTCAACAACAGCACTTCTCCTAATAACACAAACGCCCCCACAACCCCCACAAACGACAATCTTATATACAATTTTGTCAACAACGACGCCGACAATCTCACAAAAAAAGATATTACCCCTCCCCCAAACGTCAATAACGCGCACGCCAACGAAGAGGTTGCAACTGGCGAACATACAACAAAGTTTTCAAATCAATCGTTACTACAAAAGTTTATAACGCAATTCAAACAAGCCGTCATTGCTCCGCTCAAAGACTTCTGCTCGCGCCCTGCCCCACTCACGACGCTACTCTTTATTGCAACGTTTAAACTCAGCGACGCCATGGCCGGCACGCTCTCGGTCCCTTTCTATCTCATGCTCGGCTTTTCAAAAGTCGACATCGCCGCCGTCACAAAAGTCGTCGGCGTCATCGCCGTCCTCATCGGCACTTTCATCGGCGGGCTACTCGTCAAACGCCGCCCCATGTTTCAATGCCTCGTCATCGCAGGAATACTCCAAATCGTCTCAAACTTCGTCTTCGTCTGGCTCGCTCACATCGGCGCCCACACCTCGGCCCTCACCGCATGTATTCTCATCGAAAATATTACTGGCGGCATGGGCACCGCGGCTTTCGTCGCCTTCATGGCACAACTGTGCAATATTCGTTTCACAGCAACGCAATACGCACTTCTTTCATCACTTTCAAGCGTCGGCCGCACGTTCATTTCGTCGAGCGCTGGCTTCCTCGTCGACCAATTCGGATGGGCACAATTCTACATCATCAGCGCCGCTCTCGGCCTCCCCGGCATGTTCTTCCTATGGCGCATGTATCGCACAACACCAGAACAATCCTCCATACAATAACTCCCCCACTTTAATACATATATTTATTGAAACACTCATTCTTCTTTTAGCCATCACTCCCCCCATCCTCGTGCATATATATTGACTTTCCACCATTTATTTATGACTTTTTGATAATGACGGGGGGAAGTGTCCCCCCGCGCGGCTATTGGCATACGCCAATACACCGCTCCCCCCTCTGCGGGCGCTCAAACGCCGCGCCCGCAACGCCCCAGGCTTGGGCCCAATCCCCTTCAAGCCCCCAATTTCCAAGCTAATCCCCGCGCATCCCTAGCCCAAGGGCCGTCGCATTCTATGATTCATTGATGCTACTAGGTTTAAGAGATAATCGAAGCGATTTCAGTTTGCGTTCCCATGGCGTCAATGGTGACTATGGTACCTTTGAAGCTAAGTAACTCTAGCATCTGGGGGGAGAGCATTCCCTTCGCCAAATCAATAACGCCCGCCGCGGCGGGCGTCTTTCCCCATCGCATGTCATTAACGCCCGCGCCGCCGCGGGCGTCTTTCCCCATCGCATGTCATTAACGCCCGCGCCGCCGCGGGCGTCTTTCCCCATCGCATGTCATTAACGCC
>SFMP01000116.1 GCA_004554395.1 Myxococcales bacterium
CCGCCTGCGTCGCCGTCTGTTGCCGATATGCCGCAAGTTCCTGCGTCGCCGTCTGTTGCCGATATGCCGCAAGTTCCTGCGTCGCCGTCTGTTGCCGATATGCCGCAAGTTCCTGCGTCGCCGTCTGTTGCCGATATGCCGCAAGCCGCTGCGCAAGCCCAAGTTGCTCAAAATGCAGCCGAAGCCGAAGCCGGCGACATGTCGAATATGTCGGATGAAGAGCAACTCCAAGCCATCCTCAATTCGATGACGCCCGAGGAACGATTGGCATACGAAACCCACTGCTTCGAAGAGCAGGCTCGCGCTGCACAAGAACGCATGGCTCGCCAAAAAGAACTATACGAGATGTATGGAGAATCGTCGCCAAATCGCACGAAGACGCCGGCCGGCTTGGTCATTGGTATCGTCGTCCTCGTCTTAGGGTTGCTCGGATTTGTCGCCTATTTGGCGGTCTCGGCCAATGAACCTGTCAAAGACGAAAAAGCCGCCGAAGATCAATCGCAAGAACAAGGAGAAGTGCCCGTGATTGCTGCCGATCGCGCAGATCTCGAAACGTATAAGGTTTCGGTGCGCATCGATGGGGCGACGTCGATCTTCGTCAATGGGCAAGCCGTGGCGATGGGCGATGTCGATTTCGTCAAAGGTCGAAAGAATACGATTATCGCATACGCGCCGCACATGGTGCCCTATTTTGCGACTTTCTCGGCCGATGAAAAGGTCACAGCCCCCATCGAAGCGGCGCTCGAATCCGATGTGCTCTACGAAAAGGGACGCATCGATTTCAGATTCACCGACGCAGAACAAGGAAAAATGCGCTACACGGCGCGTTTCGACGGTCAGCCGTTGTCGAACTTCCCTGCGACGGTGACAGATGTCGTCTTAGGACGCCCGCATATCTTGACGATCGAAACGCCATCGCTCGCCAAGCACATGCACATCATTTGGCCCGACGATCGCGATAATACGGTGACGATTCCCGAGCTCAAACCCGCCAATATGGCGCTTCGCGGCACCGAGTGCACGACGAAGAAGATGCCCGCATCCGAAAAGAACTACGCATTCTCCATTAAGAATGGCAACACGACGTCAAAACAGCCCATTATTGCGACGGTGACACCTGGCAATATGATCGAGTATTCGGTCGCGCGCGAGCAGCGCAAAAAACTCGACGTTGCCATCATTCCCGATGGTTTTGGCACGCTCATGCTCGATATGACGCTTTTGCGCAAGTCGATTGGTGAATCGATCGTCGCGTTCCGTCGAGCCGACAAGGAGGCCGACTATCGCGTGTGCATGCGTCGGTCGGGCGAAGTGATTTGCCCGTCGATGGATGCCGAAACGACGGTGCCATCGGGCAACGACTGGGTATTCTTTGCCGTCGCCGGGACCGAGCTCAATGCCGTCGTCTTGCGCGGTACGCAAAAACAAGAGCTCCAAAGCTCTCGGAAATACACTTTCGAAACGCAACTCGATAAGAATAAGTCGTTCTCGTACCGCCAAGTCGGATACCAATCGACGAAGAAAAAGAACTAAAACATCGCCACTTTTCGCACCAGTTTGCCAATTACCGCACGCTGGTGCGTAAAAGATCGTTGAAAGTCTCTTTTGGCATCGTTATACTCCTCACGCTGGGTTTCATGTGAAATATGGTGCATATATGAGTCTTGAAACGGATAAAAAGCTAGAGCAGGCAGGGAATGCCGTCGATATTCGTGCTCTGGCCGACTACGAATACGATATCAATAAGAACGATACAGATACGATCGACTTCGGTTCCGAAATCGATGCAAGCGAAGTCATCTCATTCGATTCTAAAACTGGCGAAACACACGGTGGATCGAATGAATCTGAGCAAGAATTAGCGAAGAAAATTCAAGAATCGACCGATACGGGGCTCAAGCCCGTGAGGCATCAGGAGTCGACGCTCTTGGTCGATTCGCCATTGCTCGAATTGAAAGAAGAGATGGCTGGTGAGCGCGTGGCGTCGGATAAGTCGTCGCATCATTACCTCGTCTTTTTCATGATATTTGCGGGGCTTTTGGTGCTCGTCGTCGCCATTGCCATATCGTTGCAAGTGGCAGAAACCGACGGCGACTACGATAAGTATGGCAATGGTAGCGCGTTGCCGGGGGTATCGCCAAGGGGCGATGGTCTGACCTATCACATGGCTCCGATATCGGGCGAGCCGCGAGCGGGCGATTACGTCATCAATGGTGTGGCGCTCAATGCGCAGTTCCCGAATCCCGAAGATCGCCTCGGTGTACAACTCGTTGACGAAGTCAAAAATACGCTCATCGTCTATGCCGATGGCTATGTGCCCTATACGATTTCGGTCGAACCAGATCGCGATTTCGTCGATTCGCCGTTGAGCTACTTGCTCGAATCGAGCGATACTTATCAGAAATCGAACTTGACCATTCGAGCGCCCAAGGGGGCCGATCTTTCGAAATCTGTGTTGTACGTCAATGGCAAATCGCTCATCGCCAAGCCCGAACAGACGGTCGAAGTCGTGAGCGGGTTCCCCGTATTCATTCAGTTGAGCGACCGAAACGACAAGGGCGATCATCTCCACGTCGTTTGGCCGACGCGGAGTAGCGAAACGGTACAATTGCCCGAGCTCGAGAGCATCGACAGCGCGCGCCGCGTGACGGTATTCAAGATTTCGGTGCCAAAAGATTATACGCGCGATGAATCGTTCCAGTTACTCGTCACGGCCGAGGGCACGACGACGACAGTCGCTGGCACGCGCCGTTTGGCCAAAAACGAGATGATCGAAATCAAGATGAATAAGAACGGGCGTTATCCCTTCGAGATGATGATCAATTCGACGCCATTTGGTTCGATTACGATCGATGGTTATATGCAGTTGTCGTCGCGCGGGATTGCAAAAGTTCGCTTCGGCAAAAAGTCGTTGCCCAATACGACGTTGTGCTTTAGGCGTTCGAGCGAGTCGATATGTGCGCATCCCGATCAAGAGACGATCGTGCCGAGTGGGCGTTGGGAACTCGTCGCCTACGAAACGAATCCCGATGGGAGCAAGTCGTGGTTTACGAATTCGACGTATGAGACGATTTCGGAAGATGTCGATTACGTGTTTACGTTGAAGTCGAAAGAGAAGATATTTAGCTATGAGATGGCGAAGCCAGGGCGCGAACGCTCGCGCTGAGAACTGCGATCTGTGTTGCGATGGGCGCGTAGCGCCCACAGGCACGGCGTATTGCGAAGCAATAGCCGTGCGCGCGGGCGTATTGCGAAGCAATAGCCGCGCTCTCATGTAGGGCGTATGCCGCCATGCGGCGGCATAGCCCTGCGGCGCATAGCGCAAGCGATGCGCCAGTGGCGCGTATGGCGCCGTGCGCCATAGCGGCCACCCGTTTGCCATGCCGCCATGCGGCTTGGCAAACGGAACAGAGCACGGCATTGGGCAGAATTGTCGTGGCAATGGTTTTAGACGTGCGAGAACGCGTGCAAATCGGCACGTATCGTGCAGAATAGGGCGTTGCAGGGCGGTGTAGCTCGTGTGGCGGTTGCGCGGCGCTCGGCGTTGGGCAAAAGCCGCTTGTGCGTAGATTGCATGCTTGCCAAAGTTGCGCCGTTGTGGTAATTGGCGCGTTGGGGGTATGACCACTGAGAGGAGTGATGCGATGAAAAAAGTAATCAGTGTATTTGGATTTGCAGCCGTAGTGCTTTTCGCGTCGCAGGCGATGGCGCAAGAAAAAGTGACGGAAATCAACTTCGAAGGCGACACGATCGAGGGCGATTTGATGATGCCGACGCAGTCGAATATTGCCGTCAAGGAGTTGGACGAATTGAGCAGCTTGATTCGAGCTCGCGAAGATTTCGTCGATGAAATGCGCAAAACGGTAGACGAACTGTAATTTGATGCGATAGACAACGGAGCAATCTCGAAAAAGAGGAAATTCGACGATGAAATTTGAAATTCTTGGTCCCAACAACAACGTCGTCAACGTTGTAGAGACAGAGGCAAATCCGATTCGCATCGGTAAAAATGCGAGTTGTGAGTTGTGCCTAGACGACGCGAGCGTGTCGCGTGTGCATGCCGTGATAGAGCTGACGCCGCAGGGGTACAGGCTTTCCGACCGCATTAGCGTGGGCGGCACGTTTCTCAACGACCAAAGGGTGGAATCGAGTAAACCTGCGATGATATCGTCGGGTGCGGTTTTGCGCTTTGGCAATGTATCGGTTCGCGTCGTGTTCGATGAAGTCGCCGAAGAAGAATCGGGTGGTGCGACGTTGGCCGTCAATGCGCCCGACTTAGAAACGATGGCGTCGCAAGAGGTTGCGCCGTCGGTCGAGGCTGCTCCGCGTCCGTCGTTGTCGATGGCGCCTGCCGTGGCGGCAGGTGGCGTTGCCGCTGGTGTGGCGGCTGCCGCGCCCAAGCCCGGTGGGTTTGCCGGCGGTGGTTTCACTGCCGGATCGAGCAATGCCAATGCTCCAGTCACGATTATTCGCAAAAAGAAACGCGGTGTCAGTTTCGAACGCCGTTTCATGTCGAATCGCGGCAAGACGAGTTCGTGTGTGCTCGAAGTCGCCTATGTTTGGCGCGATAACGTCATCAGCATCGACCAGTACGATGCGAAAAGCGGCAATACGGTGTCGGTTGGCATCGACAAAAAGTGTTCGTATAAGCTCAATACGGGCATGAGTTCGCAGAATTTGGTGTTGGCAAAGTGCATCGGATCGAAGTGGCAACTTTGTTTCAATACGTCGTTTAAGGGTTGTATCGTCCAAGGCGATTCGAAGCGTCCGTTCTCGGAGTGCAGTACATCTGAGTTCAGCGTGCCGACGACATCGTCGATGGTGCCGCCGGGGTCGCTTAGTTGCGAAGTCACGGGCGACGTTCGCGCCAAATACGAATTTGGCGAAGCGGTCATCATGATTCGCTACGTCGACAAAGCCGTCGTCGCGGTGCCGTTTTTGGCGGGCTTTGAATGGAGCAAATACGGCAACTGGGTTGCCTCGTTCTTGATCCATGCCGCTCTGTTCTCGGTCATCTTGTTTGCGACCGACCGCGTCGATGCGTTGATGGTCGACCGCATCATGACGGCTTCGAAGTTTGCGACTGTCGTCGAAACGCAGGTCGAAGAAGAAGAAGAAGCCGACAAACCCGACGAAGAAGAGCCCGAAGAACAAGAAATCGAAGACGAAACCGATGTCGCGCGCGATGCCGCCGATACGCCGTTTGCCGCCAATACGACGAATAACAGCGCGGCGAGTGGCACGGGCTCTGGCATGTCGAAGGGCGAGGCCAATGCTGCCGCTCAAGCGACGGGTTTGTTGGCGCAATCTAACGCCATGAACTCAATGTTGGCGGCTGGTATGGATATGAACAGCTTCGATAACCTCGATTGGTCGAGCTTCGACTCGTCGGCGCAAGCCGCTTCGGCGGGTTATGTCCTTGGTACGACGGGTACGGGCGGCGGTGGCGCAAGCCTCGGCAGCTTCGGCCCCGGCGGCTTCGGCCCCGGTGGCGCTGGTGGCGGCGGTGGTGCCATTCAGGCGGCTGCTCGTTCCTATAATGCCGATATGGGTAAAAAAGGCGAAGCCAAACCCCAAGTCAAAATGAAAAACCCCGAAGTCTCGGGTTCGCTCGACAAACGCATCATCCAGAAAGTCGTTCGTCAGCACCACGGCGAATTGCGCGCTTGCTACGAACGCGAAGTCGCCAAAGTCAAAGGCCTCAACGGCGTCATCACCGTCGTTTGGTTGATTTCTCCGCAAGGCGCTGTCACGAAAGTCATTCTGAAATCTTCGACGATGAAGAACAAGAACGTCGAAAAATGCGTCACCGATTCGATTAAGTTCTGGCGATTCCCGCAACCGCGCGGTGGTGGGGCCGTCCAAGTCGAATACCCGTTCGACTTCCAAGTCAACTAATCGCGTTTTGCTTCGATCCCCGTCCTCTCGGACGGGGATTTTTTTTGTATTCTCGTCGCGCTTTGCGCACGCCTTCAACTGTTTTTCGAGAGCTCGATACAGACTTGACGAAGTGACCTCTCCCCCGGCCTATCCATTCCCCCTCTCCATCAATGGAGAGGGGGAATAGATAGGTTTATATGGATGGGCGGCCTGGTTCCCTCTGGCGATGGGGCGGGGCTACTCGCCGCAAACCCAAATCCCCCGCCATGATGTTTCAACGGAAAAAGTCAATGCGGTAGCCCTGAACGCTTACCAGCAAATCGCGATATGGCGCCAATAATCGTCGACTGACGTGCCCTTTTCGGTTTGGCATTCGTCGTATGATGGTCGCGATGGATGCGCCTTTTGGCAAGATTCGACGATATCTGCCTCGTTTGGCGATTGGGCGATGCAGGCGATTTGTTGCCAGAGTTGCGATGTAGCGGGCAGTGCCGTTGGCGATGCGCTAAAGTATTGGGATCGTTTGGCAATCGTCGCAAAATCGCCGATTTGAGCCGCTTGCGCGACCCAAGCTAACCGGCGTTTCGTCGTCGTACATGGCGATTCCGATGCCGATAGCTCTGTATCGATCCAAGTCCCGATTTCGACGATTTGTTTCGGCGTGAGGTTGGCTTCGAAGGCGTCACTATAGGCGACGAAGAATTGAGCTGCTGCTGTTGGCGCGATGGCTGGGCTATACGATTGCATCGCTTGCGCAATGAGCTTTTTATCGGATTCGCCAACGATACCGGCGACTGCCGTAAACGATTGATAGGGGAGCGAAGGCGTCTTGAGCATCGTCGTGCGAATATAAGATTCGAGCGATTCGCGATCGATTGGAATGGAATTCGATAACTTGAGCATTGTATCGAATGCATGGATTTGCGGATGGACGATTCTCGGTTTTTTATTCGTCATTCCCTCCGAAAATCGGTAGGCGCGTTCGTAGTCTCCGAGCGTCCACGCCGTCCAAGCGGCGATCATTCGTCGCGGTTGTGTGATGGCGAGTTTTCGGGGCTTCGTCCATTGTCTAAAAGTCTTATCGAGCTTTTGTCGTGCTTTGCCGCGGAAATGCGTCGTGATCCACGTATAGAGTTCGCCGTCATTCTCCCACAGCGATTGGGCTTGCGCCGCGATGGTTGGGTTCGAATCGGCCGTGCACGATTTGTATTTTATGAGACGATCGACGAAATTATTGCGATAAATTCGCTTTAGCTGTTGTTCGACAGAATGGAGTTCGGCAAATCGATCTTGCGACAAGGCGACGAGATAGATCCCAAAGACGGTGCAAAATGCATCGTCGGGGAGATGTTCAAATCGGTTTGCGAGCGATTCTAGAGCTTGCGATAACTCGATGAGTCCGCGCGATATCGCAGCATTATCTTTCGTTCTCAGAGCCATGGCGAGTTGGCTTTCGATGAGCCCGAAATCGGTCTTTGAGCGATAGGGGATTGTCGTCGATCGGCAGATGATGGCGTTTTGAGCCGTATCGGGGCGCGGCGTACACTTTTGCGCTTGCGCGACCGAAAGCGGCTCGGAATCGCCGACGACAGCGTGTTCGTCGCTTATCGTCGATGGCGTCTGAGATGATGGAGTAGAACTAGCGATTTCGACAGGGCTCTCGTGAATAGCGATAGCCGTGGCTGTAGTAGATGAATCGCTTTCGGCAGGGATCTCGTGAATAGCGATAGCCGTGGCGGTAGTAGATGAATCGCTTTCGGCAGGGATCTCGTGAATAGCGATAGCCGTGGCGGTAGTAGA
>SFMP01000117.1 GCA_004554395.1 Myxococcales bacterium
GTTATATAAATTCTTAATCTGTCGCAATACGCAACCGATCGATTTGTCGTTTTTCGGATCGCAACTATCGGGAACTTCGATGAGCGGTCCGATATCGATCAAACTCTTGATATTATATTCTGGACGCAAAACGTATGGAATATCATTGAGCGGTATCGTAATATCTAACTCCGCCGTATACTCTTCACATATATCATTACCGTCATCATCTTTGCCTTCATCTGTACATTTTCGCGGATTCAAATACTGATTATCGACACAACCGTATTTAATCGGCGTGCCCTTTGAATTGTATTGCACAGCATAAGCCATATAACGCGACTGACTGTCGGGAACATTCACGGTCATACTCGTCGATAAATCGCCATCAACAGCGCACATCGACTTTTTCTGAACACCATTGTTCTTTTTCGGATCACTCCACGACGTTGGGCCTTGTGCTGCTTCGCAGTTTTTCTGCACGCCATCTCGCGTATTGAGTGCAAACTTGCTGTCGCATTTGTTGTAATCGCTCGATATAACATGATAGACAACTTTTTTCTCGACATCTCCGTCGGTTTCTGCACCATCTACCGATAAACGTATAAGATTGATGTCAGCTGGTTTCGTCTCCAACAAAGACTTATCGACGATGTGGAGCATCTTCGACACGGGAATCATCAATCCCGTATCATCGACATAGTTGGGGTGAGATACTGAAAGTTTATACGATGTAATGACCGAACCCGTTTTGAAGAAGAAGACGGTCGTGCCGTGTTTCGAGCTCGTGCGCTGTTTATCGGATGTAAATGCGCCATCGGCTTCGGGGGCTTTATTGGCGGTGACATAGACCGTATCGGCAACGCTTTCGATGCCGTTTAGTGTGCGTTGTTGCAATTTGACTTTTACGCTTTGGAGCGTACCGATATAGGAACGAAGCGGATCATCGCCCTCGAACGACAACAACATGCAACCCGCAACGAATTTTTTCGTCGGATCACCATCGTCTTCGCCAATCACATTGCCTGCAAAATCTCGACATTCACCAGAATCTTTCAAACAATCTGGGAAGTCTGCAACATTGCATGCCACCGTCGGCAAACTCTTGTTGACGTCGGGTTTTTCGCCGTGCGTTTCGGTGCCCTTGTCTTTGTCGCAATAGATATACGTGCGCTTGAGCGCATCGTTACAATTGACTGCTTCTTCGGTGCATGGATTGGGATCGCAAACACCCAAACTTTCGGCATTAGCAGTATTACAGCAGATGCCTTTATTGCCGTCTTTGTCGGTTCCCGTCGTATCGCCTGGCAAGATGGGATCATCTTTTTCACTGGGGCCGGGGATACTGCCTTTCGAGTCGTTGACTTTGATTTCAAATACTGCCGGGCGCGTTTTGCAATCTTTTTTGCAAGAGGCATCTTGTGTGGCATTCGGATGGAAGACGCTCACGTAGTATGTCGCGCCGTAGCCCGTGCCGGCATAGAATTGCGACGATGCAACGCCCGTATAATCGGTCGCCTTGACCGTACTCAACAGCGTACCGTTGTTATAGGTCGATTTGCCGCGCGTCAGTTTCCAATACGTCTTGACGTTTTTGACGACGCTCGGGCGATCAGAGCCGCGATCGCAGACGAGAGCTGCGTTGAGCACGAGCGTGCGTGCAATCGGCGTCTCGATCGACGATGTGGTGAGCGATTGATTATTTTTTAATGCCTCATCTGTCATGGTGAGCAACGCATCGCCGTTTGCATTTTTGACCTGTTCGACTTCGTCGGGATCGACAAAGAGCGTGCAGTGCCCGAGATTGGGGTCGGGTTTGCCCATATCGCTCGGTGGCGTGACGGCTTCGCCGCCTTCTTTGAGCACTGAGTCGTCGGGGCTGTCGCCTTCGCCACTGGGCATATTGATGACGTTCGACGTGGCAATGGGGATATTGGCGGGCATGACGTCGTCGTGGCGTAGTTGAATGTAATACAGGGCACCAAATGCCTTGCCCGACCAGAAGTTGAGGGTTGCCTCCTTCCCCGCATCAATCGAGAAAGCCATGTTCTCGACGTCTTTTGATCCGAGGCGCAACATGGCGTCGTTCGACGGATAAGAACCGCGAATCAGCGTAGCCGTCACGCCCGGAATCTCGTTTGGATTGGGTGCACTCGTTATCTTGTTGCGCGCTTTGACGTAGACGGGGAATTCTTCGCCGATCGGCGTCGACAATTTTTGATTGTAGAAGTGCTGTTTAATGTCGTCGCTCCAAACGAAACGATATTCAGATTTACACTCTGGCGGAAGTGGGTCTGTCGCTGCGCATTCATCGGGAGCGACGTCGACTTTGCCATCGCCATCGGTGTCGACGCCTTTGTTTTCGATCGTCTTACCGTCTTTGCCCTTGTCGAGCACGACGTTGATGTTATCGAGGCACGCTTTCCCCGACGATTTGCAGACGTCTTCACCACACTTCACACTTTCGGGCAGTGAACATTTCAAATCGGGCGTATAATTTGCGTCGTTGCAATTGCAATCGCCATCGAGATCGGCCTTGACGGGCTTGCCATCTTTATCAATGATCGACCAAGTGCCATCGGGATTCTTCTCAAATGTACATTTGAACTCACTTGAGCACTTCTCATCATCCGACGTCTTTGGACAAGTAAAAGTGCATTGAGGATCGTAACATTGTTCGTAGATGCTGCGAACGGGCTCAGTACAAGCGTCGGTTCCAAAGATATTATCGATCAACGTCTTTGTATCTTTTTCGTCGAACCTGCCACTGTCGAATTTGTCGCCGGGCTTATCAATGCCTTCCGAAACCGTGGTCGTAATTTCTGCGTCGTTGCCTTGCTCGCCCAAAGTATCGGGTGCGATAAACGTATCGATTTGATACGAAAGCGGCGTTGCCTTGGGGTGGAAAAAGTTGAGGAAATAGCGCTCGTTGTAGTAAGCACCAGTGGAAATTTCGACCCAGAAATTACCGTTTGCATCGGTGTTTGAGCAACCCGCTTGATCGCCGCCGTCGCTACCCATCACTTTTTCGACACTCGCCGAATTTCCATCGAGCACCCCCGGAGAACTCTCGCGTTTGGATACGAACTTCCAGCAAATGCCCTCTGAATCGACAGGCTCAAGGGCATCGGAAGTTGCCGTCTCCGCGCCTAACAATTTGACACGCAATCGCTTTCTGCCATCGACGAAGAGCTCTTGTTTGAGTGGGTCTTCGTTGACGATCTCGACGAATGCTTTATTGCTCTCGATTTTGGAATATCCCGGCGGAGGCGTAAGATCGTTAGCCGTATCTTTACTGCCCTCGAAGAAGTCGCCATCGCTCTTTTGTGGGAGTTTTTTGATATTGACCTCGATCGCAGCCATTTCGACGTCGGCTTGCCATGCATTGATGTAGTACATGGGATTTTTGCTATACATCGAGCCAGTGTATAGACGCACGTGGACTTCGCCGTTTTTGTCGGTATTGGCGATGATTTTCGTCGCCGTCTTCGAAATCACTTTATTGCCTGGGTCCGAGATGAAGTCGATAACGCCGTCGGCGCCATCGGGGCGCTCGAGCACGATGACGACGCGTCTTCCGGCAAGTGGTCTTGACTTCAGGTCTTCGGAATCGCATCCCTTGAGAGTTTTTTCGACGCCTTCGAGCACGAATTTGACGTCGACGACTTCGTTGACAAACGCATCAACCCCTACGGGGTCGCCCGTGAGCGAGCTTTTATTTGAGCACAGCTTGCCTGCTTCGCCCAAGTCTTCTTTCGAAGGCTTTGTCTTTGGGTTTGTCGAAAGTCCGTCGCTTTCGCGTCCGAACGCATTTTGATCGTTTTCTTCTGCAGGGGCGAATTGCGATCCGTTAATCGTCACGCCCTCGCGCGTCTTGCGACTCTGAGCATAGTCGCTATTGGCACATCCCGCCAAGCCCGCAATCCCTAGAAACAGTAGACCGCGAGCAACAGTCGTTTTTCTCATCGTTTGCCCTCCTCCTTTTGTGAATAAAGCAAAAAATAGACGGAGCAACTCTAACGAAAACGCCATTAAAGCGCAATAAAATGCACAGTTTTTTTCGCACAATGCCGCTGAACTCAATCCCTAGATCTTTCTTGGACCTCACCCCCTGTCCCCTGACCTCACCCCCAGCCTGTCGGCCCCCCCCTCTCCATAAATGGAGAGGGGATATAGATGCCCGCTGAGCGGGCGTAGATAATTTGGCGAGGAGGAATTGACGCCCGCGGCGCGGGCATAGATGATTTGGCGTGGGGGAATTGACGCCCGCTGAGCGGGCGTAGATGATTTGGCGTGGGGGAATGGACGCCCGCTCTGCGGGCGTAGATGATTTGGCGTGGGGGGAATGGACATCTGCCTACGGCAGATGTGACAAATTTGGCGCGGGGTGTGAGCGCCCTGAAAGGGCGCTAGAACACAGTCTGGGGTGAACGAAGTGCAACCCCAGGACGAGAGCCCGTATTGCCAACGGCAATAGGGCGACAGCGCGGCGTATGCGCGCAGTGAAACGAGCACATAGCCGCGCCGCGAAGCCGTATTGAGCCCAACGGGCGAAATAGGCGTAGCCAAAAGCCCGTATTGCCAACGGCAATAGGGCGGCTAATAGACGAAAGGATCTTCGATGCGGTAGAGGTTTTTCATGACCTCGTTGAAGTAGTCGGGGAGGTAGTAGGACCAGACTTTGATGGCGCATTCGTCGAGTTGTGCGCTTGGGAACGAGGCGAAGGCGAAGATGTATTGGACGAGGTACTCGATGTTTCGAGCGAGGTGGCCTGTGTACTCTTCGCGATTGCGCTGGTCGGAGATGCGCGTTTCGTGCATGGATGCGCCGATTTCGGATTCGAGGAGGTCTTCGAACGAGGAGTAGATGATTTCGATGTAGACTTCGTCTTCGCCGGAGTAGACGAAATTTTCGAAGTCGCGTTGGATGTCGCCGTGCCAGAGGCCGCGCGCGCGCATGGCGTTGACGAGTCGTGCGTCGATGGGTTCGCGCACGAGTTCGCTTTTTCGTGGGCGTGCACGTAGGACGAGGTTGGTGGCGTTGTAGTTTTTCTTGTGGTGCGGCTCGATTTCGAAGATTTCGCTACGCGTTTTCGTTTCGATGAAGTCGAAGAGGCGCGATTCTTGGCTCGGATCGATGATGACTTTGAGGCCGACGACGTCGTTGATGGGTGGTGCGGTGATGCGCGGGAAGTTGACGCCATCGCGGAGATCTTGAACGATTCGGCATTCGGCGCGTTCGAATTCGTGGATCATTTCGGATTCGCTCGTGAGGAGCTGGCTGCGTGCGATGCCGAACTGTTTGGCTCGCATGTCGGCGTAGTCTTCGGCGCGTTTTTTGATGGCGCCAAAGATCATGTCGACGATGCGTCGTGCGGCTTTTTCGGCGAGTCGTCGTGCGCGTTTGACGCGTTGGGAGCCGACGAGTCGATGTTCGGAGCCGCGGCCTGCGAAGTAGAGTTTGGCATGGATGGGCGTCTCGATATAGTAGAGTTCGCGGTGGGCTAGGTAGTTGGCGACGAGTTCGTCGATGCGTTCGTCGTGGTAGTGTGGGTAGCTGACGAGGGCGTCTTTGAGCTCGGCTTTCGTATGGATGGGGACTTCGGTCACGGTCGACCCCGCCAGAGCACTGAAGAGCTGACGCGCCCACAAGCCTAGATAGCGGCTCGCGTAGATGTTATTAAAATGGATGAGTTTCGTCACGCGCTCGGGATCGTCGGGCTCGACTTTGTTGTGAAGCCAACGCCAAAACAAATCTTCCAACGCCTCTCGATGGATGTATCCGCCAATCGTTATCATGATAAAAGCGATTTCCCCGTGTGATGAACTGAATGCGCCTAGGAGGCACCGACAAGACCTGATTCGCCTTATACCGCAATTTCAGATTTAGTGTGCACATTTCGATGGAGTTTTGCTGGAATAACTCGAGGTTTTGCGAAAGAATTGGATTTTTGATTGCGTTGTTCGTTTTATTCGATTCGATAACGTGGTATGTTTTTGATTGGTGCGGAAGATTTCGCACTAAAATCAGTTGATTTGCGGGAGATGACGATGATTTTATGTAGTTCGTGTCAACATGAGTTACCCGATAATTCGCGTTTTTGTGGCTATTGTGGCTCAAAGGTCGAAGACCCAAGCCCTGCCCCCGCGAGTACCGGAGGCGAAGGAAATCAGAAAACTGAGCCCATATCGCAGACGAAATACGGTCTAACCCCTGCAGTACGCGAATCCGATACAATCGAGGCGACAAACACCGAATCTTCGACAGAATCTGTCGCAGAGTCTGTGATCGATGCATTGTCCGAATCGTTGGCGGAATCTGAATCGTTGGCGGAATCTGAATCGTTGGCGGAATCAGCGGCTAAAGCTGAAAATAAATCAGCTAGCGATAAAGAAGTCGAAGATAAATCGGGAATTGACGAGAGAGACGAAGATAATTCGGAGAGCGATCGACACGGCTTTGCGCAAAGCGATTTGACGGAGCGCGAAACCGATACGGCGAAGTTCTCGGAACCGAGCCTGGCCCAAGCGAGTGATTTGAGTAGCAGTCTTGGTAGCCCGAGAGATAGTTTGGAAGATTTGAGCAGTGGGATCGACGATGCGAGCGACGCCACGGCGCGCGAAGCGGAACGGTCAAATGCCGAAGAAGAATCGCACGAAGCCGAAGAAGAGGAATCGGAAGACGACGATGACGATATCCGCGAGTTAGAACGCCTTTTGGCAGAGCGAAAGGCTCGCAAAAAGGGCAAGCGCACGGCGTCTGACGACAAATCCGGCAAGCACAGCGCAGGCGACAAGAAGAGCGAAAAAAGCGACAAGGTCGCCGAGAAAAGCGACAAGAAAAGCGAGAAATCTGCGGCTGACCAGAGCCAAGTATCGGCAGAATTGGAAATCGAAACGGTTCGGATTGACGAACGGTCGGCAGAACTCGAAATCGTCGACGTCGTAGAAGTGAAAAAAGACGCGGGTAGCGCCGAAACTAAACTCGATGAAAAATCGGATTCTTCGAAGAATGATAGAGAAACTGGCGAAGAAACCGAATCGAAATCGGACGCGAAGCGCAATAAGAAACGCCGCCAGCGATGGGCGAGCGACAATCGTCCATCGTCGCATAAATCGGCGTCGAGCGAGTTAGAGACCGAATCGGACGAAGAGAAGGCGAGTGCCGAGCGCGAAGAATTGGAGCGAAAGGCACAAGCCGAGGCCCTCGAAAAGCTCGAAAAGGCTGCCGAAAAATCGAAAAACGAGACCGAAGGCGACAGCTTCGAAGTCGCCAGTCCCGAAGTCTTGAGCGATGAAAGCGACGTCGTAGAATCCGCTTCGAGCGACGATGATGACGACGTCGATTTCGGCGATTTCGACGATTCGAACGAAACGGATTTCTTCAATGGGCGAATGTCGCAACAGTATGAAGTCGATCCGGAGATTTACGATGCGAAGAAAAAGAGTAGCAAAACGACGATCATCTTAGTCGCGATTCTCGTCGTCGTCGTTGCGGTCATCGTCGGAATCGTTGTCATTTAATTTGGACTTTTGCCCCAATATTTGCAGATTATTTGTCGAGCGAATTATTGGGGCTTTTTTTATTCTATAGAACGCGAAATGAAAGATATATTGCCCCTAAAAGCGATCGCCACCGACGAAGCGCGCAATGCAGCATTTCTCACCGATCTCGAACGGCGAATCGAAACGCGCGTGCGCGGCATTGGCGCATTGAAAGGACTCGTCATTCGCAATACGTATTCGGCGATTAAGGCAATTCGACCCGGATACGTGCGCCACTTGCTCAAAGTCTTGTCGCGCGACTATATCGACGCCTACACGCCACTTCACGAAGAATATCGCAACTCGCAGGTGATCCCGAGCGAGTCGATCGCGCCGCTTTCGTCATTTGTCGATGCGCACAAAGACGAGGTAAAGGCGATTTTTTGGCGCATTGCCGATAAATATGGCGACCACTATAAGCAACACTTCATCGGGAAGATTTATGCGAAATTTAAGCCGATGATCGACGAGCACTTGCCCATTGTGTTGAGCGAGTTGACGGAGGCAATCGAAGATTGCACCGTCGTCGACGTCAAATCATAGCCGTTTGGCGGCATTTTGGGCCGACGACGACTATCGAAGATGGCTACGTCGTCGACGTATAAATCTATATTATCGATTTATTCTTCGGCAGGCGCGACGATCGTCAGTGGCGTCATTTCGATCGAAGGTGTGATTTCTGTCGATCCGATGGGCTCGGGAGCGAGCATTTCTGGGACGATTTTGTGCATGGCCTCGCGAACGCGAGCATTGTCTTGCGAATCGCGCAATTTCGATAGATCGGCGATATCGGATTTGAGTTGTTCCAAATCGACGTGGTGAATTTTTCCGACGTAGATCTTTGGGTGCCGAGTGCGATCCATGCATTCTTCGTTGAATCCGATTTCTTCGAACAATTTTTCGCCTGGTCTGACGCCCGAAAAGACGATGGGTATATCGCGTTCCGTTTTTCCGCTCAAACGGATGAGGTCACGGGCGAGGTCGACGATTTTGACGGGTTTTCCCATGTCGAGGACGAAGATTTCGCCGTTTTGAGCCATGGCAGCGGCTTGCATGACGAGCTGGCTCGCCTCGGGGATCGTCATGAAATAGCGCACCATATCGGCGTGTGTGACGGTGAGAGGGCCGCCTTGGCGGATTTGCTGGCGGAATAGCGGCAAAACGCTCCCAGTCGATCCGAGGACATTTCCGAAGCGAACGGCGCAGAAACGCGTTTTTCCCTTTCCCGACATGCCTTGGATATAGAGCTCGGCGATGCGCTTGCTCGTGCCCATGACGCTCGTCGGATTGACGGCTTTATCGGTCGAAATCATGACGAAAGCGGCGACATCGCGTCGCAAAGCGCAATCGGCGACGGCCGCCGTGCCTTCGACGTTGTTTCGTATGGCTTCGCCGGGGTTGAATTCGAGCAATGGCACGTGTTTATAGGCTGCCGCATGGAAGACGACTTCTGGGCGCGATTCGACGAAGACTTCGTCGAGCCGGCTCTCGTCGCAAATATCGACGAGTCGAGCGATGATCTTCGTCGATTTCGCCTTCTCGCGCATTTCTCGTTCGATGGCATAGAGAAAGAGCTCACATCGTTCCAAGAGCACGAGTTCGGTCGGCTCGAAGGCTAGAACTTGCCTGCAAAGCTCGCTGCCAATCGATCCACCGGCTCCGGTCACGAGTATGCGGCGGCCATGGAGAAAGCGCGATATTTCGTCTTTATCGAGCGAAATCGGATCGCGATGGAGGAGGTCTTCGACTGAAATCTCGCGCATCTGGGCGATATCGACTTTTCCCGAAATAAGGGCATTCATGCGAGGAATGATCTTCGTCTTAATCGAGGCTTCGGCACAAGCATCGAGGATGCCTCGCAAACTCTCGGCCGTATTGTCGGATTCGACGATGATCGCTTGCTCGATTTCGTATTTGTCGACGATTTGCGACATCTTCTCCATATTGCCCAATACGGGGACGCCGGCAATGACGCGTCCGGCATCTTCGGGCGATTCACTCATGATTCCGACGAGGTCGAAAGGCGATTGCGCGTCGTTGCGCAACGATTCGGCGATTTGTTTGGCATCGCTTCCCGACCCGATGAGAATGGCTCGCGCACCAATCGCCTGGAAACTCAAGCGATTCGCCTTTTCGAAGATCATGCGACGCAAGACGCGTACACCGACGCAGAGCGCGACGACGAGAACCCAGTTGATGAAGAGCACGCCGACGGGAATGAGAAACCATTGCGCAGTCTCGACGTCATCCATATAGGAACCGACGATGAGACGCATGGCGACGAGCGGAATTTGCGCGACGCTCAAAGCCAGCAAAATGCGCCAAACGTCGGATATCGATATAAAACGCCACGCCGCCCGCGTCGCGCCAAAGAGATAAAGCCCCAAAAACTCGCACAATGCGACGAATGGCAGACAAATCAAGGCACGCAAAAACCATTGCCAATCGAATGAAAAATCGAGCCGTAGCAAGAACGATATCATAAACGCCACGACGATCGCCACAAAGTCGATGCCAAATCGCGCCATGGCATTGCATACTCTCTTCATTTTATTCCTTCGTTCCTCAAATCCATGGCTATGTGCCCCGATCTCCCCCACATCTGCCGATCCGATGGCGATGCGCGCCGAGTCTTACGCGATCGGCTATCGCCATCGTATGAATATCGCATGCCGCGATACTCCATGCTTAGATGCGAACGGCTTTTCGTATGGCATCGCAAATGCGCATTTGTTGTGCTTTTGTCAACGCACTCCCCGACGGCAGGCACAGACCGCGTTCGAAGATAGTTCGACAAACGTTTCCACCGACGAAATCAAGCCCTTCAAAGACGGGTTGCATGTGCATTGGCTTCCAAACCCAACGCGATTCGATGTTTTCGGATTCGAGCGCTAAGCGGATGTCTTCGGGCGATTGGCGAATGACTTTCGGGTCGATTTGGACGACGGTAAGCCATTTATTCGAGGCCGCCCCATCGGGCTCGGGCATGAACGATATGCCCTCGATATCGGCTAAGTATTCGACATAACGCGCAAATATGGCTCGTCGTTTTTCGACGCGGTCGTCGAGGACTTCGAGCTGACCGCAACCGACAGCCGCGAGCAAGTTGCTGAGGCGATAATTATAACCTATCGTCGTATGGTGATAATATGGGCGCTTTTCGCGAGCTTGGGTCGCCAAAAAATGGGCACGTTCGACGATCTTCGGGTCGCGCGAAACGAGAGCACCGCCCCCCGATGTCGTGATGATCTTGTTGCCATTGAACGAAAACGCCGACACAGTGCCAAACGTCCCACAAAGTCGCCCATTTCGCCGCGATCCGAGTGCCTCGGCACTATCTTCGACGATCGGAATACCATACCGATCGCAAATCTTTTCGATGGCATCGTGGTTGGCAGCAATGCCGTAGAGATCGACGACGATAACGGCTTTGGGCAGTTTTCCCAATGCCTCGTCGGTTTCGAGTTGCTCGGCCAGTAAAGCCGGATCCATCTGCCAACTATCGAAATCGGAATCGATAAAGACGGGCTCGGCGCCGCAGTATTTGATCACATTACACGACGCACTAAACGTGAAATCTGAGCAATAGACGCGATCGCCAGGACCTATGCCCAGCGCGAGCAATGCCAAATGAAGCGCAGCCGTCCCCGACGAAAGCGCACATACGCCCAAGCCCCCGAGATACTCACTCAGTTCGCGCTCGAAACGGTCGACAAACGGCCCCAAAGGGGCAATCCAATTCGACTCAAATGCCTGTGATACGTATGTCGCTTCGTTGCCACCCATGTGCGGCGGCGATAAAAATATGCGCGGTTCCATTCTCAATATTCTCCTAATAATCCTCGACTGCGACGATGTATCGACGATATCTGCCATCGCAAACGAAATCCAATCGGCGCATGCGACGAGGTCATCGGGCGTGCAAAATACAAACATTATGCCTAAATTGAAACAATATGCAGAACTATTTTTTCCGCACCTATCTCGATTCATCGCAATATCTCGTTCATCAGCCATTTGTCGCGATATTGCATCGCCCCCCCCCCCACGAGCTTTCAAAAAACTGCGACGAAGAGCCCCAAATGCAACGCCTTTTTCTTGAGCGTTGGAGCTCGATCGTGTAAAATATAGACGTCTTTGTTTTGCGCTTGCATGCGGAGGATTATGAAGACGATTCAAAATAACGGTTTTACGCTTATCGAATTGACGATCGTCGTCTGTATTATCGCGTTTTTGTCGACGATCGCCGTCACAGTCTACCGACGATTCGAAGCATCTCGATACGATACCGAAGGGCTCGCAGGCGTCGAAGATCTCTACGCTCAAGCACTTCGCATTATCAACGATCGCGGTGTGTCGACGGCGTCCGATACGAGCGAAGTTCACACGGGGTGCGTCGTACTACAACGCAAGTCCGATGGCACTTGGGGGACGACTCCATACTACAACGCAAATTTCGCGGACTACCTCAATAATTCACTCATCTCATCGACGTCGGTGCACTGGAGATACCAAGTCTGCATCGGTTTTGCCGACAGTACCGAACAAAGCGAATCGTTTATCGTTTCGGCGCATAGTTTGCAGTCTACGCGAACGATTATCGCTAGCGCTGGGCTCGATACGCCCATCATCGCCGACGATTCGATGGACTCCACGGCGATCAAAGCGCTGATGGGTAGTTTTGCACTCTTTCCTTCATCTGTCGTTTGGAAAAGCTTCCGCTAGCCCCCTATCTCATTGTATCGATTTCGCGATACGCGGCGTATCGCCCCCTCGGTGCAGTCGCATCGAGACCGTCTTTGAACTGGAGACATTATGAATAATCGAGGTTTTACGCTTATCGAATTGATGATCGTCGTCGCCATCATCGGCATCCTCGCCATGACGGCCGTCCCCATCTATAGCGCCTATATTACCGAGGCTTCGCACGCCGAAGCCAATACGATCCTCGTCGATATCGCCGCTAAAGAAGAGACCTATAAAGCGGCTTGGGGGCATTATCTCGCCATTACTTGCGCCGACGATCAAATTCCGCCCTATGGTCAACGACAACCGCAAACAAATGGCAATGCAGACTTTACAAGATTGGGCTTCGAATCGACCGGAAGCGGCGGCATCTTTGGCGGGCCGGTCTATTTTGGATATTGCGTCGAAACACCCGAGGGAGATGCGAATCCACAAGAGTACACGGCTCAAGCCCGACGACATCTCCTGACGAGCACCATCGAAACGGGAACGATAACATCGCGAAATCGTCGAACAGTTATCTATACAACTGCCGCCAAATAAACGACTGGCACATCGCTCCGCACCGATTCCGTGCGGAGTCTTTTTTTTATCTCAACGCAGTCTCGACGCCGTATCAACGCCGTCAAATGTCGTCTTGTTCGATATTCGTCGCAACATCGTTTTCGCCAAATATCTCACACGTCATCGTTCCTCGTCTCAACGCCGTCAAATGTCGTCTTGTTCGATATTCGTCGCAATATCATTTTCGCCAAATATCTCACACGTCACCGTTCCTCTCATCGATCTATCTGCATCGAAGTAACGATATAGGCGAAGATAATTCTCTGCATACCCACTCCATCGTCGCTTGCCGTCGACGATTTCATGGCCACGCGTCTCCCACAATACGCGGCAAAGCGCCCCTATCGAAGCCTGCATTTTATCGCGCTTTATCTGCATCATCCGGTCGTGAGCTTCGTTCCATCGCTCGCGCTTGACCTCGGGTGCAACGGGATTGGGCAGCGTTGCCGCAATCGTGCCCGGGCGCGCCGAAAACCGAAACAAATGGATATCGTCAAAGCCGATCCGTTCGATGAAATCGAGGGTCTCGCGCCACATGGCATCGGTTTCTCCAGGGAACCCGACGATGAGATCGGTCGATACCCGTACATTGGGAATCTTCCTGCGTAAGTCGTTGATTTTAGATTCGAATTCGGCGAGGTGTGTTCGCCTCCGCATCATCGAGAGCACGGCATCGCTACCGCTCTGGACCGGCGTATGGAAATGCGGGCAAAGTCTCTTATCGCTCCAAAGTTCATAGAGCTCGGGGCGCAAATGCCAAGGCTCGATCGAACTCAAACGCAATCGTTCGACATCGGTCTTCGACAAGATATCGCCAATGAGATCGGGCAAACGCCGATCGCCCTCTTTCCACGCCCCCAACTGCACCCCAGTGAGCACGATTTCGCGTTCGCCAAGCGCCAAACAACGCCTGATTTCTTCGACGATATCGGCGCCCGCCACCGATCGCTCGCGCCCACGCGCCAACCGCACCGAGCAATACGTACACGCATTGTTGCACCCGTCTTCGATCTTGATAAAACAGCGAATCCGCGGCTTATAAGCCGTTGGCGCTTGCGCCACACTCGCATTCCACGTTTCATCGATCGCTCGCGCTATGATATCGGCTGCCTTCGGTCGATCGTCTCGATATATGCGCACAATTCTAAGATCGTCATCTCGTTTTGCCCCCTGGCGCAAGTCGTCGTCCGAAACCGAATTCTCGCCCGCTTGCATGAGATCGACGGCACAGCCCATGAGCACGAGCAACCGCGCCCCTGCGGCGGCAAAGCGCCGCATCAGGTTTCGCGATTTGCGCATCGCATCGGCGGTCACCCCACACGTATTGAGCACGATGACATCGGGATTATCGGCAATGGCGACGATTTCATGCCCCTTGTCGGTCATCGATCGCGCAATTGCTTCGTTTTCTGCCTCGTTTAAACGGCACCCCAAATAATGGAAAGCGATTCGAACCACGCCCCATTTCTCCCCAAATCAGATGAATTTTAATGGACAAAATACGACAACATTCGAGCATTATTCGCCGCATGGCGCGTCTTCTCGCTTGCCCACTCGCGCAACTCTTTGACGTCGTCTTCGCGTTGCTTGTAGAGCGGCACGATGTCGTGCAACTCGTCTAATATGCCCTCGGTCGACACGTCTTTCTGGCGATTAAACGCCGTAAACAACGCCGCCACGACGGCTTGTTCGATTTCTGCACCCGAAAAATTGACCGATTCCATTGCCAAGCGATGCAAATCGAAATCGTCGGGATTACGCCCGCGTTTTTTGAGGTGAATCCCAAATATCTGCGCTCTCGAATCGAGGTCGGGCAAATCGAGGAAAAACAATTCGTCGAATCGCCCCTTGCGCATCAGCTCGGCAGGCAAATGGCGAACGTCATTCGCCGTGGCGACGAAAAACGCCGACGATTGTCGCTCCTGCATCCAATTGAGGATATGCCCCAAAAGCCGGCGCGTCGTCGTGTCGGCATTATCGGCAAACGCCTTTTCGATTTCGTCGCACCATATAATCGCCGGCGACATGGCATCGGCAACGCGCAAAGCGTGCCGCAACACGGCATCGGGCGCATCCGAGGCCGAAAATATCGCCGTCATATCGAGCCGCAAAAGCGGAAATCCCCACGCATTCGCTATCGACTTTGCAATGAGCGATTTGCCGCACCCTTGGATCCCGACCAACAACACGCCGCGCGGCGGCGTCAGACCAAACTCCCGGGCGCGCACGCCAAACGCCTGCGAACGCTCGCTCAGCCACATCTTGAGCTCATCGGCGCCCCCGACCTCCGACATCTTCGTCACATCGTCGACGACGTCGAGCGACAAATTCGCCGCCAACAGTTGCTTCTTTTCTTCGGTTATCCGCGGAATCCACGAATTAAATTCGGCATTCTCGCGACTTTCTATAAGGATGCGCATTAAAACGCGATAAATCTGAAGTCTCGACATGCCCGCCGTCGCAAACCCCATCTGGTCGATGAGAGACGCATCTTTGACATGAGCACCAAGCGCGAGCTTGATCAGCGCCTGCCGCGCCTCAAGACTCGGCAACGGAGCCGATAAAATCGGGATATTTTCGAGCGTCGCCGGCCGAACGACACTCGTCGGCGAAACCAAAACGACGACCGTCGAAGGCGCGCGCAATCGCTTCGAGCGCATCAACAACGCCTTTTCGGCCACCGAAATATCGGCCTGCATCGCCCCCTGCCACACCCACACGACACGCCGCTTCGACTCACCCATGTCGACCGCCTCGAAATCGATCTTCTCGACGACGCGACAATCGCCCCACGCCCCCACTATCCGCTTCACGCCCTCGACGATCCAATCGTCATCGACGCTTTCGATCCAAACGACGGGCTCGCCTGCCTTCAGCCGCAACGCCACGTGACTCAAAAAAGAAGATTCATTCACTAGGTTCTATCACCGAATTTTGAACACAAAAACAACCGAACGCGAAACGATAATTCGATCCCCAGGGTGCAATTCGACGCACTCGCGATTGATAGCATGACCATAATCGCCCAAAAACGTCGCATTGCTATTGCACAAATCCTCGACAAAAAACGCCCCGCGAATATTAAAATAAAAGCGCAAATGACGCCTCGACACGCTCTTGTCGACCTTCCAATACATCGCCAAATCGACGTCGGGGTAATGCCCCGCAATCACATCGCGACGCCCCACGAGCAATTCGTCTTTCGTCAACGCTATCTGCGTCACGTAATCGCCGCGATAAAAGACCTCCTTGCCGCCCTCGATTTCCAAATACGGCTCCTTGCCTGCATAAACGCCGCGGTCGAGCGACTCGATTATCGCCGTCGCACCCACGTCGAGCACGTCGGTCAACACATCGCCATGCGCCCCCACGCTCAATCCCCGCTCGTTTTTCTTTTGTTCGTCCATCGATATACTCCGAAAGCACGACGCCGAAGCGCAAACTTCACAACCCACTACGATACCAAATTGCGCACAAGACTTGAATAAAAAAGCGCCCACCACCAACTCGCCCCTGCGCCTCAATCACCCGATCTTTTCTCGTTCGCCTGCTATTGGCGTTCGCCTGCTATTGCCTGCGGCAATACGCATGCGGCTACGGCTATTGCCTGCGGCAATACGCCTACGCGGCTGCGCTATGTGCTCACTGCGTTGCGCGCATACGCGCAGCTTTCGCCCTATTTCGCTGCGCTCAATACGGGCTTTTGGGCGCCTCCGGCGCATTCTCCCAGCCCCAAGGCTATCGATTGCGAATCTTCGATGATTCGACGCGCCCGACGAGCTTCTTGATGAGTCGATCGTTTTCTTCGCCCATAATCGACAACGCATCGTCGATCGGCATGTGTTCGAGCTCATCGAGCCGAATGACTTTTTCTTCGACGTTAAAATCGTCGCAAAATATCAATATGCGCTTTGCATACGGCGTGTTCGTCAACGTGAGCTGGAGCAACTCTAGAGCCTGAGCTCGCGTCGATGCCCGTGCCGACGATAGCGACTGGAATATCGTCTGAATCATATCGCGCCGATAAACCGCCATCAACGCCTTGAATATCCGATATATCGCTGCATCGTAGAGCGACTGCAAAGCATCGATAACTTCGACGAGTTTGAATCCCGATTTGTCGTCACTTCTATCGTCCAAAGGCGCTGCATCTAATTCAGCATTCTGTTCCGATTCTGCATTTTCTTCAACCGATTCGCCAATCTCTCCAAAATCGTTCAAATTCTGGAGCACAACGAGGGACGCCTGAGCGAGTCGTACTTCGTGAGCCACACAAGCCATGGCGCAACGTTGGATATTGCTATGCGTCTTGATATCTTCGCTTCGCGCAATCAATATGGCGTCGAGCGTCGCCTCGCGGACCATTGGCGAATCATCCATCAGCATATTGGGGTCGTACGAAATCGGCCCATCGCTCGGCGATGTCACGGCCAACGACGCCGACAACGTCCGTCCATCGTCGCTGCCGCTCCCGAGTTTGAGCTGCTTAAACAAATGATCGACCGAAAACCGATTCAAATCTCGAACGAAATACATCGTCACGCCAATGACGGGGATGAGCAAGAGCGGCGTATATTCGTAACTCATATAGGGCACGACGAGATTGAGCAAAAGCCCTGCACTAATCCCGCCGAGCGGATTCATCACGCCCTTAAAGACGACTTTTGCGCGATTGCGTAACAGGCGTGGCAAACTCGATATTGCGATTTCTCGCGCCGAATCCTGAACCGTAAACCGCATGGCAACGTCGACAAAGCGCAACGCCACGACACAAAATGCACTATAGACGAAGACAAATGGCGCCGTAAACACGAGCAATACGGCAGGCGTTAGCACAAATAGCGTACGCGTCTTGAACCGCATCAAAAACTGTGACAAAAGCGTCAACTGTACGATCAAATTAAACGTATTCGAGACGGCATTAAAGTGACCATAAAATATGGCGATTCCCTCGCGGTCGAAATTCGTCTGCAAATACTGCTTAAGTACGAAGTCGATGATATTCGTCGCCAAAGCCGTCAAAAAGAAGATAAACGACAAATTCTTGAGCAACGGCGATCGAATAATATCGCGTGCTGCGTACAAAAAGTCGTCGCGCAATCGGCGTTTGCCTTCACTCGTCACAGAAAATTGCGTCTTTTCCTGTCTTCGTCGAAGTCTCAACCCAATCACGGGTATCGTCATGATGCAAAACGTCAAGCAATCGGCAATGGGGAGCGCGGCTATCCCAAATCCGTGGATCATCGACGGAATGACACAGCCGGCGGCAATGCCGCCGAGCGTCGATGCCGCACACACGAGATTGAAAAGGCGCCGTCCTTGACGTGCATCGAATGCATCGCCAATGGCACTCCAAACGATGATATTGCCAAGCGCTGGAGCCGTAATCAAAAACGTCGCATACGACAAAATAGCCGCGTGCCCCGTAAAATGGACAAATCGAAACGCCACGGCACCGAGCGCCGAAAGGACGAGAAAAGCCAAATTCAGCTTCGTCGCCGATACGACGCGCAAGAGCTGGAAGTAGATGAGCGAAACGCACATCAACGCCAAACTCGACAAAATAAAGAAATTGGCGACGTTGATTTCTGGGCGCGCAGATAAAAGTATGGCGTCGCTCAGAGTGCGCCCCAAGACGACGCTAGCCACCGACGAAAACGTGCCCAATGCCGCCATGAAAAGCGGGAACGCCTCTCCTTTTCGAATATCAAAAAAACGAGATTCCCGAATCACTTCGAACCAAATTCAGATGAAATATGCGTAAAAACACAAAAAAAGCCTTACACGGCTTTATGCGAAAAAAGGCGCGGCAATGCCGCGCCTCTGACGTCACCCTAATCGACGATTAGAAGCGAGCTTGTGCAAAGATTCCAAGCCCGAGCACGTGCGGGTCTCGCATGTAGTATTCTGCCGTAAAATCAACAGCATCTTTCTTGCGACCGAGTTGGTTGCGATCGTAGTTGTAGTTGAGTTGAGCGATAAGGCTCATCATATCCGACAAGTCCCAACGCAATTGGAATTTGATCGAGTAGATTTCTTTCGGTTCATTGCCATTGGGGAAGGCGATGATCGTGCTCGAATCCATGATGGCAACCGTCTGTTTACCACCGGTCAATTCGGAAGGATTGATCGTTTCGCTCACGCGACCGCGATACGAAGCAGGTTTCTGGATACCGAATTGCAACGACGGCAAGAGGTTGGCTTCTTCGATCCAGTACTCACCCTTGACGGCGAAGAGGATTTCGGGTTTCGATTCCGAATCCTTCGGAAGCGCATAGAACGGGTCGAGGCTGGGGACGTTGAAGAGGATGAAATAGAGATCGCGATAGACCAAGTCGATGTTGATCGCGAGTTTACCAATGTAGAAGTCGGCGCGGACGGCGGCGGCGAAGGCATTGACGCGTTTCGTCTCACCCAACACTTCGAAGCTAGCGAGTGTTTGCGTCAACCAGTTGCCTTCGACCGAGACGCGCCACGTGAAATCTTCGTAGTTCTTCGGTTTGCGGAGGAAGAAGTTCGAAGCTTCGAAGCTGTCGTCGTTGTTGCGATAGAGGCGATAATCGATCGATGCCTCGGGCGCAAAACCTTCCGAGAAGGCACTCACGCGAGCCGAAAGACCGCCCGAAACGACTTCTTCGCCTTGGACACCTTGTTTGGGGTTAATACCGGAATCGAAGATACCGCCGTTGACTTCGACGCCCCACATATTGGCGACGTAACCGAGTCCGAAGATGCCGCCCCAGAAGGCGCCCAGCTCGCGGTTGGCCACGTCGTTGTTGTCTTTTGTCAAGATGATTTGACGCGTCGATTTCGCACCTGCCAATGCATAGAACCCGTCCCAATCGAAGCGGAGACGGAAGCCCGGCGTCGCAAACTGCGATTTCTGCGATGTAAAGATCTTATTTCCACCCCAAGAAAGGTCATACGTATAACCCGCGCGGAAGCGGTCGGCATTCGTCGGGAAGAACGTCAATTCGAGTTGGCGATCCGAATCGAGCGTATGCCCCGTCTTCTCATCAACCGTCACATCGGTGAACGAATAACGCGCACGCAAATACGAACCGGCGTCGCGAATCTTGATATCGCTCGTCGAAAACCCGTTCTCGGGTTGCGTCAAAACGGCCAAACGCGCAACAAATGCTGCATCGGTCGTGAGGTTTTTCACAAAACCCGGCATCTCTTTATACATGACGAGGTGCGTCATCGTCTCGTCACCTTCGTCTTGGCTGTTTAAGCTCTCGAACGGATAGCGAATGCCATTGCGCGCGCCCATATCGAATTCGGGGCTGTTGATAAGCGATTCACCAGGGTCCGAAAGCAAGTTGTCGTCGCTCATGACGAAACTCAACCGCGTATCGATAAAATCACCTGCTACTGCCGTCGCAGGAGCGATGGTGGCAAATGCCAAAAGACCGGCCATCAGCGAGCGAAAGCCGTTAAATCTATGACCGTTGTGAGAGAATCTCGATTGCATGAATGCGTCTCCTGATTTAGGTGGGGGCTATCCCCAATGATATTTAATAAAGTTCAAATACTCTGAAATATGAATGGCTCTTGGGCGATGCGAACCCATTCGCATCACCCATTGCATTGGCAACGTCTACGACGCCGCCTCCCTATCTAATTATTCAACTCTGGCATTCTACTCGCGCAACGCGGCAATGCTGACCCCGATGCGGGGTATTGCTTGCGATAGCTCTTTTCGAACGCATCGCACGTGCACCATTCCGACGAAATCTTGCACGCTTCCAAGCATCCATCGACACCATTATCGCTGATGCACTCTTGGAAATCGACTTGAGCATCGTAGTTAAACGCTTCATCGAAGATGAGATCGGTGCTAAAGCGCGGCTCGATGACCTTCATGATCATGCTGTTCTTCTTGAACTTGCTCGCATAACACTCGGTATTTGAATTTGCGCCCGAGCACCCCGGCAAAACTTGCTTGAGGTTACCCGTCAGGCGTAGCAAATGCCGCTCCGGACAACGCACCATGCGACGCTGCGTATTGGGATCTTTCCATTCATAGCACGCATTGCACGTCATCATCGTTTTATCGGCACTCATCTCACATCCGTGTTTCTCCCAAGCCTCATTCATGCCCTTATACGTCCACCGCTCCGACGTAATGTCGAATCCATTGATGAGCGACGAACTCGCAACCGAAAGCTCGCCATTGCCATCGAGCGTCCAGCCTCGCCACTGATCATAGCTCGACAAGCTCGAGAGCTCCGTACAACGATCGTTGCCCGTACACGTGTTACGGCACGTCGCCTCGGCTGTACCCGTCTCGATCTTGAGGTTGCCGTTGTCGTCGCAATCGATGAACTCCGTCGAAAGACGAATGTTCTGGACAGTAACAACCGACGACTCCAACGCTTCGATATTCGCCGTATTCTCAAGGCTAAAGAACGACGGATTCGTAATCGCATAGGGCTCGGGCGGAGAAACATACCCAAAGGCCTTCTTATCCTCTTTCGTCCATTTTTCCAGCTCTTCTTTGCTGAAATACGTCGACGAACAGTCGATGAGTGCATGTTTCGCCTCGAGCTCTTCTTCCGTACAAGCACGAGCCTCGCCCGTGATGCGGTCGATACAGCTCTCAATACCCAACTCGCCATCTTCAGGTGCCGGATCGATGTCTTCGGCCGTCGATTGCTCTTTATTTTGGATACCCCACGACGGGAACTGCAACTGCGTCATACCCGTAAACTCGGCAATACCACCCGAGACTTCACAAACTCGATCGCCAATCGCGACTCGACCAGGTTGCGAAAACGTAAAGATGAAGATCGAGTTGTAATCCGTATCGCCCTTATCCGTAATATAAAATCCCGTCGATACGACGTTCGTCACGACGAGGTCGTGACCAGGCAATCCCCTGATCTGACCATACTCATAGAGCAACGGCGAACTACCATCGGGACGATCCGGATTGTATTGGATCATGCGAATCGTCTGCGGTTCGAAGACGAACTCTTGCGACGTTCCCGACGCATACGAAGGCTCGCATCCCAAGCCATTCTCCGTAAATTTGTTATTCGGACAAACTGGATTGTCCATATTGAGCGGACGAACCTCGGTATCTTCGACCCAGATACGAGCCGTACCAAACGCATAACGAATGGCTAGATCATTGATTTCGGCAACGCCGTTTTTAAACGTAATCGTCTCGCTGCTCAATTTGCCCGGCTCTACCGATAATTTCACCGTTTCGTTATACGCATCGCGAGCTATCCCCGTTTCGGGATCGACGCTACCATCGAGCACGTTGCCGTTGATATCGACAGCCCATGCTTGGAGCTTGACCTTATACGCACCAGCACCAGTAAATGACGTCGGCATCTTGAGCGGATCATTCGTCGTTCCATAGCTACCACTCAAAGGCGTGGCAACGACTTTGAACGCGTGCACGCCTTCGTAGTGCGACGTCTTCTGTTCGACACACCCAAACGCTCCCGCGCTCAAGGCCAAACACGATGCCAGGATTATCGCTGAATTTCTAAACTGTCTTTTCATCGTACTTTCTCCTGACCCGATTAATAGCAAGCATCATAGCCGGCAGATTGGAGCGCTTCCATAATGGCTGGCCCATTGTCATAGCTACTCGCCGCACCACTACCCAACGCTCCGTTCTCATTATGCGGCTTTATCGGATACTGACGACCATCGGTGCTCGCCATAAAGCAAGAAATCTCCATACAAATCGCTTCGGCTTTTGCCGTCGCCATATTGACGCATTTTTCGTATTCGCTCTCGGCGCTCAATCCCGCACAACTCGCGTATTCGGGTTGTTCCAAAAAGCCCTTCGCGCAAATCGAGTAATCGCTATCGGTGTTGTTTTCGTCGCATAGACCAGCCGCGTACTTCTTGCCGTGTTGATCGGTCACACCAGTCAAGTTGGCCTCGTATTGGCAAGCAAAGATATCGGCCGATGAAAACTTATAGCGACAAGGTGCGGCATAATTCTGTGCCAGGCACGATTCAAACTGCGTCTTCTTGCTCAAACCAGCGCAACGAGAAGCCCCCGAACCATCGGTCTTCGTATCTAAATTCGACAAACAAACTTCTTGCTCGCTGTACTTATACATCTGCTTGCACCAACGCGTCTCGAACTCGATCGTGTCGGTCTTGCACGTCTGCATACGCGTGCATTGCCCCGGATTCTGACGAATGAAATCCTTATCTTCGGCGGTCTTAGCCTCGTCCACGCACAATTCTAAACACGACTTCTCTTTCTCGATGCCATCGAGCAAGACTTCGCGCAACATAACGCCCGTTTCTTTCTGCGTCGTGTTGTATTTCAACGACGTAAAGCCCGATCCACCGTGCGCCATGTAGTTGTTCGTCGCAAACTTATAGAAAAACTCCGGCTGCAACTTCTCTAAGCAAACTTTGTATTTGCCCAATCGCGTATCGGTGATCTGTTCGCACGACGAAACGCCCTTGTCGCTCATGTGACAATCGGCATCCGTCTCACACGTTCCGCGAACGAATTTCACGTCCTTCGCAAAGTGGACGTAATAGACGTTCTTCTCCGGATCCTTTTCGTTGCGAACATTCGGATATTCCAGGTGACCATTCTCATCGGGCAAACAATACGTCGGCGTCGGCTTGACGTTTTCACACAAGTACTTAAACGCATCGTCGCGATATTGATATTGGAACAAGAAACCCGCTTCCAAATAATCGTCGACGACTTTTTTCGCCGTGTGGCAGTCGAGCGAATAACGAACGCCCGAAACTTGCAACTGACTCGAACAACCGCGGTTCATCGAACGATACGAGTTGTAGTCCAACAAGCCCCAAACTTCACTACCCGACATCGTCAACGACGCAACCGAGTTCGGGAACGGGAAGACGTTATAGAGCTGATCGTTCGTCACGGGCCCTTGCAAAACGTCGGTACGAATACCAAGCGAGTTCGTCGCACCAAAGTCGGCCTCGACGCGTTGACGCAACATCATGGCATCGGCCAAGAAGTTGCCAAGCGGCGAGTCGTTGCCGCCCGTTCCGAAACGCTTCAACGTCTGCGGCGCATAACCGACGATGTAGCGCAGATTCAAACGACGCGCCAACTCCAATTCATACGGTGCCATCAAAAACGTCAACTCCGCATCGTCTTTAATCGTCGAATCGATGGGAATCGGCTGATATTTGTGGCTCACGAGCGTCAAGTCCCACGGCCGCATCTGATTCTCATCGTTGGCGTTCTTATCCTTATAAAGCTCCGGACGCACGATGTGATCGGGGTAAAATACGGAATCGAACTTGCCGACGTATTTCATAAACGCACCCGAGTGAACGAGCGGCACCATCTTCGGACTCGATTTCCCTGCGGCATCGACGTGACCATCGGGAATGATCTTCGGCGGATTGAGAACGACGTGCAAGTGTCCACCAAAAACGACGTCCAAGCCATCGGTCTTGCGAATCACGTCTTCGTCTTCGCCCAACCCAAGGTGCGTCACCATCGTGAGCACATTGACGTCGTCTTTGAGCAAATCGATATAGCTCTGAACGACTTGGATGTTCTCCAAAACCGTAATACCCAAGCTATTGTCGCCATACGTACTCGACGACATACTCGAGTAGTTCGCCATACCGATGACCGCCACCTTCACGCCATTGGCATTGACGATCGTATACGGACGCGCCACATCTTGCAACGGCAAATACTTATTGCCCATCGACGGCTTCCATTGGTAGTTCGCCGCCAAAATCGTAAACTGCGCCTTCGACAACTTGTCGTAGAGGTTCTCGACACCGTGGTCGAACTCGTGGTTGCCGATGATAAACGCATCGAGACCAATGTAGTTCAAAGCAAAAATTTCGGGCTCACCGTTGTATTCGTTAAATACCGGTGCCCCTTGAAACACGTCGCCTGAATCGACGTGTAAGCTGTGTTGGGCCTTCGCGCGTATGTCGCGAATGACCGTCGCTGCACGTGCAATCCCGCCAAACGGCTCGTTCGCTTGCACCATGCCTATACGTTCGTCTGTCGCCATCAAATCCATGTCGTACGGCAAAATTCGGCTGTGAATGTCACCCGTGTGAATCACCGTTAGCCTTATTCCGCTCGAAAAATTGATGTCGTCAGTCTCCATCTCAGTCGTACAACCAGCGAGCATCCCGCCCGCCATCAGCACGACCAAAAGACCTGCCAGTTTTCTCGTTTTCAACATCTTTCTCCCCAGGTTTCAGCCTGCTTACAGCATATCGCTACCTAACGCGACGCCGTCCCCCTACTATTCCATATTTTGCAAACTGTAAACGCCATTTTTGCAATTATCGAACGTCTCTAACACTCCACCATAACTCATTGTTTTTACTGCATTATTTTCAATCTCAATCGGTGCCATTTGTCACACTTACACCTACATTTTGCACTATTTTGCGACATTCACACACACTCGCCTCTTCCCTTCTCAAACCGCTTATTCTTCAGCAATTTTTGATTATCTTGCATTAAATTCACCACTCGCCAGACTTTCGTACAATATTTGCATTTTTCATACTTTTTCCCAACACAACCGAATTTCGCACACACGCCTTCGCTCCTCTCAAGCTCTCAAAAACCCGCCGCCTTTTTTCTTTTCCGATGCCGATGGCTATGTTCGGGCTATGGCGCACAGCCGCCATACGCCCTCTGGCTACGCCTATTGCCGGCTTTGCCGTCAATACGGCTACGCTTTTTGTCGGGCTATGGCGCACAGCCGCCATACGCCCTCTGGCTACGCCTATTGCCGGCTTTGCCGTCAATACGGCTACGCTAGCGCCCTATTGCGCCAGCGCAATACGGGCGCTTTTTTTGGGCTGTCGCCCCATATCGCATTTTTGCGCTTCGATTCAAAAATACTAGACAAATAATCATGATATAGGTATAATATAAACACATAGGCATCTACTCGCTTCTACCTACGATGATGCACCGAGCATTAACCACAACGATATTCGCAAGGAGACAACGATGAACGCCCAAGAACGCCCGACAATTCAGCAATTGCGCAATGCCTACGACGCCGAAATGAAGAACATTCTCACGAATAAGCGCGTTTTGGCAAACATCCTCGTCGGATGCACCGATGAATTTGCACATTGCGACGTCGAAGACGTCATCGCGATGAGCTTCAACACTACACCCACCTACGGCAACACAAGCGTCGAAGAAGACACATCGACCGCAGAACTCGCCGCTAAACTCACCGGCGGCGAGCACGCCACACTCACCGAGGGCAAAGTCGTTTACGACACGCGCTTCGAAGTTTGCGTGCCCAACACCAACACCCCCATCGAACTCATCGTTAATGTCGAGGGGCAGCGAAACTCTAATCTTCAGTACTTTCTCACGCGGCGCGGCATCTACTATGCGGCACGACTCGTCACATCGCAAAAGGGAACGGTCTTCAAAAACGACGACTATAACGCAATCAAAAAAGTCTACTCCATTTGGATTTGCACCCATCCGCCCGAAAAAGCTCGTGGAACGAGCCAACGATTCGTCATCAGCAAAGAAGACTTTATCGGAGAATACGACGTCGATCCCATACAATACGATCTCATGACAGTCGTCTTGATATGGGTTGGAGATTCGACCGATCCTAACTATAATAATAAACTCATGAAGATGCTCTCTCTGTTCTTCCGAGCCGAAGTTCCCATTGAGCAATCGTCTCTCATGCTACACACAGATTACGGATTTCCCCCAGATGTCTTATCAAAGGAGGCACACATGAAAAGCTGGGCTCTCGACATAGAAAATGAAGGTTTTCAACGCGGCATAAAACAAGGACGCGGGGAAGGACTAGAATTAGGAATCGTTCAAGGTCTGGCGCGTACCATCAAACGAATGATGGCGAAGATGGGCAGTTCTCTCGAAGATACGATGGCTTATCTACAACTCACCGACGACGAAAAAATCTCCGTGCGCGCTTGCTTTAATTCCTAAAGCTCCCCCAAGACTATCACATTTAAAGCCCATAAGGCTGGGGGCGAGTAACCCAGACATTCCCCAATAGCCCATTGGGCTTTGGACTGTTTCTCCCCATCTGCTGGCTCATAGAGCGACGCAAGGGAACGACTAGAACTGGGATTTGTTCAACGACGATCGGATATCATCGAACGACGATTGGCATACTCGGCTCATTTTCTCGGATCGATCTTATCTAGCGTGACAATAAATGTCGTATCGATAAAATAAAATAAATTGATAAAAACCCTTTAATTTGAAACACAAAATGAATAAGTAACACATCCCATATTGACAATTTCGATCGATATGGGTGTTTTACTCATTCAAGGTGTGGACATGAGACTGCGTAATGCTTTGGGTTTGATGTGTTTTTTGGCAATTTTGGGCTGCGACGAAGACGACAATTCGGTGAACGACGTCGTCGTTACGCCGAGCGAGGGTGAAAACCCCGCACTCTCCGTCGAGTGCTCGGCGTGCCAGAATAGCGAATTCAAGTTGAACGAAGGCTCGGGGAAACTGACGATTCAAGTCGGGCTCACAACCGAGCCTACAAACGACGTCAAAATCGAAGCGAAAGCTAGCGATGACACCGAAATCGCCATTGCGCCTGCCGATGCGACGATTGCTGCGGCAGATTGGAAAGACAAAAAGGTCAGTTTTGAGATTTCTGGACTCGAAGACAACGTCGCCGACGGCGACCAGACCGTTTCGGTCGTCTTCCATGCCAAATCCGACGATGCCAATTACGCAAACTTAGATCCCGTTGCCATTTCGGGCACTGTCGTCGATAGCGGCAACGGCGGAAAACCTTGCACCGTCGTGTGCATCGACGACAAAACCCTTTCGACATGCCCCAATGGTAAGGCTGGCGAAGCCGTAAAACAAACTTGTGAATATGGCTGTAGCAATGACAAGTGCAACGATGCACCACAAGCAAAATGCACCCAGTCGTCGTGCAAAGACGCTATGACGCTCAACGTTTGCGATACGGCCACGGGGCTATACACGCCAAAAAATTGTGAATACGGCTGCGCCGCAAATCGATGCAAATCCCAAGACGATAAATCGGTCGTCATTCGGTTTATGGCGGCAAACATCACTTCGGGCAAATATCAAACTTATGACGATCAACGTGGCATTCACATCATCAAAGCATTCAACCCCGACATCATCTTGATGCAAGAATTCAACTACGAACAAGGCGAACACGCCCTCGTCGAAGAAATATGCGGCGCCAATTGCCATTTCTCGACGACTTCGCACAGCATCCCCAATGCCATCATTTCGAAATACCCCATTCTGTCGAGCGGTTCTTGGCCATCAAACGTTAAAAGCGCACGCAATTGGGACTGGGCTGTCATCAACATCCCCGGCAAACGCAAGCTCTTAGCTGTTAGCCTACACCTGCACAGCGAGAGAAATGGTTCGGAGTTGGCACCGCTCAAACAAAAAATCGAAGCAAAACAAAAAGAGGGGAATTATTACGTCGTCATCGGAGGCGATTTTAATACGAAATCGCGCGGCGGCGTCCGCTCGCAATTTGGGCGCATGCTCTACGTCGGCAAAGACAACCCCAATGCAAAAGACGACAAAACAGCAGTCCCAGCGCTCGACAAAGTTTGCGATGGCGGCGAATTCCCCGTCGACCAAAATGGCAACTCCTGCACGAGCGGCGAACGCGACGATCCATACGATTGGGTTCTGTTCGATAAAGACCTCAACGAATTCGAAATTCCCATCGTCGTGGGCAATCGAACCTATAACTATGGTCACATCGTCGATTCGCGCATCTATGCACAGCACGACGAACTCTCACTCATTCCTCCCGTCCAGGCCGAAGACTCCGAGCTCTGCTACGGCGATGATTGGTGCTCCGAAAGAGGCACGCGCACAAACATGCAGCACCAAGCCGTCGTGCGCGATATCGAGCTCCAATACGAATAAGCACAAATAAGCACGCTTTCGGGCTGAATAAAATTCGGCACACAGACATATTCTCAAATTTTATTCCGAATACGATAAAATGTCAGAGAGGACTGAGATGAAACTAAAATGGATGTGCATTTTATGCGCATTGGGCACATGATGCTCCCCACTTTTGGATGCGACGAAGATGACGCGCCCGAACAACCAGCCCCCAAGCCGCCAACTGAACCAGAACAACCAGAACAACCGGAACAACCAGAGGCTGGCACATATATCGTCGTTGCGCCGGCGACGCTCATCACATCGGAATCGGGAACGACGTTGCGCGGTAGCCTAGCGCTCGACAAAGCGCCCGAGAGCCCCGTCGTCGTCACTTTGGTGAGCAGCGACATGACCGAGGGCACGGTTGAGCCGCAAACGCTCACTTTCGACGGGCAAAACTACGCCACGCCCCAGTATTTTTCGATTACAGGGCAACCCGATGGCATCATCGACGGCGATATCACTTATACCGTGACGGCAACTGCGACAACCGACGATACTTCATTCTCGTCGGGTACCGTTTTCTCTTGGACGATCATCAATCGCGACATCGACGGAGCAAAACCCGATCCCAAGCCCATCGAAGGCACGCATATTCGGTTTATGGCCGCCAATATCACATCCGATGCCAAAGGCTACGATCCCGATGCAGGGCGCAATATCTTCAAAGCGGTCAAGCCCGATATCGCCATGATCCAAGAGTTCAAGCTATCGAAGCAAAAACCCGAAGCCTTCTTTGCCGAAATCTTCGGGCCCGAGTTCCACTATTTCGTCGGATCTTACGGCGATAAGTCGGTGTCAGAGACTTCCAGCAAGCCCAATGCCATCGCCTCGCGATACCGAATCATCGATACAGGCGAGTGGAAACCCAAATACCGAAAATCGGATAAGGGGAAAGATACCGATGCCTACAAAGACAGGTATTGGACATACGCCGTCGTCGATATTCCCGGCGATCGCGATCTACTCGTCGTCAGCGTCCATCTCCACACCTCGAACAATCGCTACGAATACGAACCTCTCGCCGAAAAAATTATCGCCAAACAAAAGGAAGGCAATTACTACGTCGCCATCGGCGGCGATTTTAATGCAAAGGGCGACAATTACACGGCATTGACGACGAAATCCGAAACATTCCAGAGCATATTTGAGCTCAGTACGACGAAAGCCCCCGTCGATCAAAATGGCAATTCCAATACAAATGCCAAACGCGCCTCGCGGCTCGACTGGCTACTCTTCGACAAAGAATTCGACACATTTGCCATACCGACCGAAATCGGCGCACATACGGGCGCCGATGCATACTCCTACGGCCACGTCTTCGATACGCGCGTCTATGCAAAGTCGTATTACAATGGAATTTGCGAGCTCAGTCTCGTGCCACCTGCCACCGCACAAGACAGTGCCGCAAAAGAAATGCAGCACATGGCCGTGATTCGCGATATCGTCGTTCCCTATAAATGAAAATGATCGCTCCCGCCCCTTCGCCCAAAACGATATCCATGCCACCGATTCGCAATTGTAAATATCGATCATTTTGGGCACACTCTTTGCAATTCATTATATAACAGCATGCGTGCCAAATGCGCACGCGTCGCGCTTTGGTTCGCGTATTGCGAGAATATGCGGTGGAGCTCTATCGATTTGACGTATTGCAACGACGATATTTCATTCCATTGTTTTTTATTTCAAAATTCTTTCATTATCACGAAAGATAATCATGTATAGAGCATACACATTGTACGGGCAAATGGACGATGCTCGTGCGATCCCGTATATCGAATGGGAGGGAGTCAGATGCAGAGTTGTAGGTTGCTGTCAATCATCGTGACAGGTCTTTTATTTTTGATGAGCCTATCGGGATATTGCTTTGGCGAGGAGTTGAGCGTGACGATGCTCAACGTCGGGCAAGCCGATGCGTTCCTCGTACAAACGGCAGGTAAACGCGTGCTCATCGATGCCGGCGAAACGGCAACACAAGTGCGCAATATATTGAAATCGAAAGGCATAGCCAACCTCGACCTCATCGTTGCCACGCATCCGCATTCCGACCACATCGGCGGGATGAAAAACGTCGTCGACGGCATCAATTTCAAAGTTTACATGGACAACGGGTTCCCGCATACGACGTCAACTTATACAAAACTCATGGAATCGATCGAGGGCAAAGTCGCGCGCGGCGAAGCGCGATATATGATGGCTCGCCAAGGTCAACGGCTCAATTTTGGTCCCGAGGCGCATTTCGAAGTGATGTGGCCCGACGACGTCGGGCTCCAAGGCACGCGTAGCGATATCAATTCCAATTCGGTCGTTCTCAAGCTCACGCACCAAAACGTCTGCTTCGCCTTCATGGGCGATGCCGAAGCCGAAACCGAGGCAAAAGTTGCCCAAGCCATCGGGCCTTGCCAAGTCCTCAAAGTTTCACATCACGGTAGCCCCCACAGCTCGACGCCACTGCTCATGAATTCGCTTCAGCCCAAAATCGCCTTGATCAGTGCGGGTTTGGGCAACAAACACGGGCACCCAGGGCCCTCCGTTCTCGAAGACTTCGCCGCACGCGGTATGCAAGTCTATCGCACCGACCTCATGGGCGAAGTCACGGTCATATCGGATGGCAAAAGCGTTCGCGTCGTCACCGAACACGAGCCCTACAAACTCGTCAAACTCAACATCAACGAAGCCGATATGAATGCCCTCAAAGAATTGCCTGGCATCGGCAACAAGACCGCTCAAGCCATTATCGACTACCGTTCAGCTAACGGCCCCTATCGAACTGTCGAAGACGTCTACAATGCCGTGCCCAAAGACAAAAAACGCATCGATAAGATCATCCCGCATATCACAGTTTCTGGCGGTAGTAGCACGGGAATCGTCGAAAAACCGTCGACTATCGTTGCGCCACAAAACACGGGATTTGCATTCCAACAAATGGCTGCGCCGACGACGGTCAACACGGGCAATGCCCCCATCGCACCTGCCGCGCTCCCAGCCCCCACAGCCGGCAACGTCGTCAATATCAACACAGCCAGCGAAGCCGCTCTCGCTGCTATGCCCGGCATGGATCAAAAAAAGGCCAAAGCCGCCATCGCCGACCGAAACGCAAACGGACCTTTCAAATCGTGTGACGATTTAGATCGCGTCAAAGGCATTGGAAAAAAGACGGTCGAAAAACTTCTGTCGGTCTGCTCCGTCAACGGCGGCGATTCGGCGCATGCGCCCGTCGCACAAACAGCTCCAGTCCCCACATTGAACCGAGCACCGAAGCAGAATCCGCCAGTTCTCGGTGCACAAGTTGCACAAAATTCGGCACCGGCACCAGCTGGCGCAATAAACATCAATACAGCCAGCGAAGCCGCTCTCGCCTCTATGCCCGGCATGAATCAAAACAAAGCCAAAGCCGCCATCGCCGACCGAAACGCAAACGGTCCTTTCCAATCGTGCGACGATTTAACCCGCGTCAAAGGCATTGGCAAAAAGACGGTCGAAAAACTCTTGTCGGTCTGCACCGTCGATGGCGGTCATTCGGTCACCACTCCAAACCAAGCACCAATGCAGAATCCGCCAGTTCTCGGTGCAAAAGTTGCACAAAATTCGGCACCGGCACCAGCTGGTGCAATTAACATCAATACAGCCAGCGAAACCGCTCTCGCCGCCATGCCCGGCATGAATCAAAACAAAGCCCATGCCGCCATCGCCGACCGAAACGCAAACGGACCATTCCAATCGTGCGACGATTTAACCCGCGTCAAAGGCATTGGCAAAAAGACCGTTGAAAAACTTTTATCGGTTTGTACGGTTGAATAATTCCCATACGTTACCGTATACTTTTTACGACCCTTAGATGAGATTTGTCACAGACAGATGATTAAGGAGAGCAAAATATGAAATCGACTATCGCAAAACGCATGAACAAATTATTGTCGTTGTGCCTCGTACTCTTCGCCTGTCTTGCCCTGTCGGCGACGGCGTTTGCCGATCCCAAAACGGCAAAGAAATACGCTCGCGAAGCGACAAAAGCCTATGCCGATGGCAACTACGAGCTCGCACTTGCCAAATTCGAACAAGCTTACGCCGAAGATGCCAACCCCGCCCTGCTCTATAACATGGGGCGCGTCTACGAAAACCAAGCCAACTTCGATGCCGCTATCGAATCCTATAAACGCTTCGTCGTCTCGCCCGACGTCGATCAAGACGCTCGCGCCGACGCCCTCGATCGCATTAAAACGCTCAACGAAGTCATTGCCCTGACCCGTACACCTTCCAAATCTTCCAAATCTTCTAAATCGTCGACAAAGCCCGTACTCGCCGACGGCAGCTGCGTCAATATCAATACTGCCGACGCCACCGAACTGATGAAACTCCCCCGCGTCGGCGATAGTACTGCACAAAAGATTATCAATTTACGCTCGCAAAAAGGCGCTTTCAAAGCCAATACCGAGCTCATGGAAGTGAGCGGTATCGGCGAAAAGACGTATGCCAAGCTCGAAAAAGACCTATGCCCGCTCGGCGGCGCAACCCCCGCCCCGGTTGCCGCACCTGCTGCACCGGCTATAGCACCCAAAGCGGCAAAAGTAGCCCCCACACCACAGCAAGCTAAAGTTGCTCCCGCGGCAAAAGTCGCACCCGCCGCACCGGCTGCAACACCCAAAAAAGATCTACCCGTGTTGGAAATCTAGTACAACTCCGCCCACAGGGCGGGTTTGTACTTTTTCCTGCTCTATCCCGCCCACAGGGCGGGTTGTTTTTTATCTAAAGCAAACTCGCCCACAGGGCGGGATTTGTTGTTTTTCTTATTGAACACCGTAGGGGTTCCGGCGAGTAGCCCTCGGTTGACGCCGCAGGCGGCTACCGGGGGAATCAAGATGCACCTCAAAAAATGAACCCCGTTAGGGGTTCCGGCGAGTAGCCCTCGGTTGACGCCGCAAGCTTTTTTTCATTCGCAAAAATGAATTAAATTCAGTCTTCTATTTGGTAAATTGAATTATTTCCAAGTGAATCGATTATTTAGATATCTTAGCCCAACACTCCGCCTAACGGCGCCAAGGGTGTGTGGGCGCACACACTTGGAACCCGCGCTTTTTCTTTTACCCGAATACCCAAGAATGCAGTGCCTTGTGAAGTGCACATCCATGTGCATTTCACTGGCAGCAAACGCTGGCATCCTTGCCAGCGTTTCTTTCAGCGGCGGTTCACTGCGAAGTTGAGTTCAATCCGGCTCGAGTGTGGCTACAAATCCCGAGAAACACACGTATAGATGCGCGGTTCCACGCGCTTGGTCTTGTTCATTTTCCGATATCAAATGCGCTGCGAGAGTCCGTCCTAGGACAGGTCGCAGCGCTGCGCGGGCTTCCGTGCCCGCGCTAAATTCCCTTAGATCTTCAATTCTTGACAATCTATAGCTTTGATAAAGATATCTCGATGGAGCCATACCAGCGGCAAACCGGGATCGCAGAGCCTCGCTTTGCCGTTAATTCAAATACTATTCGATAAATATGATAAATATCAAAATATTATTCATTCCACCTAAGATGAGCTAAAAACAACAGCCAGCAGAAATTTGTTATCAATCGCAAAGATGACCGATGAAAAGATTGAATCGGGGCAATTTAGCGACTCATGACTAGATCAAGGGCGTTGAACGTGATAAAATACGGCGGATTTTAAGCGGTTGTGTAGGGATTCACTTCGTAGCAAGCGCTTATTGCTCGAATGGATCGATTGAGTTCAATTTGTGAGCGATCCCGCGTCCTCGCTCACCCCACCAGGAGAAAGAAATATGCGCATAGTTATCGATCGCATATCGGATGGAATTGCCTACCTCGATGTCGACACGCAGATCATCGAGTTCCCCGCCGCTGCGCTTCCAAACGATGCCAAAGAAGGCGATTTGCTCGGATTTATCGTGCTCGATAATTCCGAAATCATCAAAGAAGGGCAAGATCGCTTGGCGCGTTTGCAAGCCATGTCGAACCTTTCGGGCGATCTCGATATCTAGCCGCAAGCTATGATGCACGGTGTGCAAGTTATTCGCGCGGCGACAAGCCCGCGCGAACAGGGCGCGCGTATGCTCGCAACGAAGTGAGAACATAGCGCGCCGCATCCGCAGGCGTATGCGCGCAAGGGCGATAAGCCCGAGCACATAGCCGTAGCCATGAGCCCGTATGGAGCGATAGCGACATAGGGCGAAAAAAGCCCGTATGGAGCGATAGCGACATAGGGCGATAATAAGCCCGTATGGAGCGATAGCGA
>SFMP01000118.1 GCA_004554395.1 Myxococcales bacterium
ATTGATGTTTTTTGAGTTAAAGAAGTATGTCCTGCACTCATCGTATGCAATTGCCTCGGGCGTATTATGAACAGCGCCGTCGATTTCCAAAATCAAAGCTAATTCTGGACAATAAAAATCAGCAATATACCCACCAATGAGCTGTTGACGTCTCCATTTCGTATTACAAATCTTGCGGTTTCTCAACAATTGCCATGCAATATCTTCATAGGGCGTAGGCTCTTTTCTAAATTTCTTAGCCAACTCAGCCTTGGCAGCATTTACTGGATTACTTTTTACTATCAAGAACTCTAAGTTTGGTTTGTTTTCGGATGAGCGTAGCGAATCCGCATCCCCCTTTCCCCTCTCCTTTTTGGAGAGGGGAGAGGGGGTGCCAGCCGTAAGGCTGGCGGGGGTGTGGGGTGAGGTAGAGGCGGTGCCAGCCGCAAGGCTGGCGGGGGTGTGGGGTGAGGTAGAGGGGGTAGCGGCGTATTTCGCTTGCGAAATAGCCGCGCAGGGGGAGACTTCCCCCTCACCATGCTTCACTAAAAAAGTCATACAAACTTTTGCGCGCGAGCCAGAACCAAATATCTTGCCGCCTTCTTTTCGCGACATTTCGCCTTGTGTTCGCTGGTCGCCTCGCAAATCCAATACGTAAATGCAATCGAATTCATTGGCGAGTGCTCGTCGCATGCCGGCGGCGGCGTTGCCCTCGAGCCATCCGCCATTTGTAATAAACCCGATGATGCTGCCGTGTGCATCGTCGATTCGATCGGTCGCCCAGCGAAAGGCGCGTATATACGAGTCATAGAGGCTATTCTTTAGTGTCGCCTTCGAACCGGCGACATACGTCTCGGCGATGCGTGCGTCGAGATTGGGGTATTTCAAATTCTGATTATTATCATTTCCGCTTTTCTGTCCTACAGAATACGGCGGATTGCCGATAATGACTTGAATCGGAGCTTTGCACTGGCGTTCGATTTGTTCGGTATTTTCCTTAAAGAGGTCGTCGATCGATCGTTGTCCGCGTTCGTTGAGTTCGAACGTATCGGTGAGGCAAATATTGTCGAAATTGATATAATGATCGGAGGGGTGGAGGCTGTGAAAGACGGTTTCGATATTGACGTCGGCGACGTAATAGGCGAGCAGGACGATTTCGTTGCAGTGGAGTTCCTTGAGGTATTTGCGTTTGAGGTCTTTGTCTTTGATGATGCCGGATTGTAATAATCGGGTGATAAACGTGCCCGTGCCGACGAATGGGTCGAGGATGTGGACGTTTTCGTCGCTGAGCGATCGTCCGAATTCCCTATTCATCAACGATTCGACGCTATGAATGATGAAATCGACGCATTCGATGGGGGTGTAGACGATACCCAATCGTTGTACGGTTTTGGGGAAAGCGACGGCAAAGAAGCGATTATACAATTCTTTGATGAGTTGTTGACGGGCGGCGGGCGAAGTAATATCGCCGATTTGATTTCGGATGCTCGCGTAGAACGAATTGAGAATCGTCGTATCTTTGCCGAGGCCGCGATCTTGTAATTTTTTGACCATACGAGCGAGTGTTTTGCTCACGGCATTGTTATCGTTGAAATGATAATCGGCGAAGAGAGCGTCGAAGATGGGCCCGACGATGATGTGTTGTCCGAGCATTTCGGCGGCTTGTTCGCGGTCGATACTCGTATTGATGTTTTTTTGTAGTCCGGCGAGGTATCGATCGAAAGCGCTTTGTACATCGGGATATCGTTCGATGATGTCGTTCATGTGTGCGATGATATCGCGTGCGACTCTTCCGACGTCGGACGCCCATCCTTCCCAATAATTGCGTGTTCCGACTTTGTCGACGAGTTTGGCGAATATTTTTCCTTGATCGGGGGTAAAGAGTTCGAGTTGTCGGGCAATGCGAATCTTCGTTTCTTGCTCTTTGCTCGTTTGCAAAACGTCGCCAGTGTCTTCGTTTGTTTGGCACTGGTTTCCCGTCGTGCCGACGATGAATTTGCTCGAGTCGGTGGCGGAGTTGTCGTCGGGGGAGTTGTATCGCGCGGTGTCGGCCATGTTCAATCGAATGGCATTGACTTGAGCGTTGAAGTTTTCGTCGTGTGCTCGCAGGGCGCACAAGACGCTCCAAACTTCTTTGAAACGGTCGTTTTTTTCGAGGGCTTCGCAGATATCTTCGCCGGGGCTCAAGGCGACGGGCAAAACGATGTAGCCATATTTTTTCCCGCCATCTTCGCCGCGTCGAAAGTTTCGCATGACGCGTCCGACCGATTGAACAATGTCGATTTGGGATTTCTTGGGCGCCATAAAGACGACGGCATCGAGCGCGGGGACGTCGACGCCCTCGGAGAGGCAACGGACGTTTGTCAAAACTTTGCATACATTTGTATCGTTTTGATTTGTATTATCTTCGCTCAACCAAGCTAAGATGTGATTTCTTTCGCTGGTGTTCATCGTACCATCGACGTGTTTGCATTCGATCGAAACGAATTTTCGTCGTTCTTCGTAAGATTTCGATTTTAGATAGATATTCGAGACTTCTGGGAACATGGCTTCGATGTTGACGGATGAGCCGGGATCTTCGATGTTTCCGATTTTCGAGGCAAACAAGATGGCGCGTGTGCACGGTTTTGGGTCTTCGGCGAGTGTTCGTCCGCCATCGCCGACGAGCTGTTTCGACAATCCGTGAATCGCGCCTACGAGTTGCGTCGCGAGCGGCAAATTGATGGATTTGTCTTTATTTTCGAAATTGGCGAGGACGGTTGGGGGCAAATCTTTTGGGTCAACGGTCAATATAATGACTTTGTAATCGCTCAAACAGCCTAGGTTGACGGCTTGGCCAAACGAAATGCGAGCAATTTCTGCGCCATAAGTCTCTTCGTCGTCCATCGAGCAAACGACGGCATCGGAAGTCAATTTTTTTGCATCGGATTTTGCATTGACCGTATAAATGCGAGGGGTTGCCGTCATATAGAGTCGTTTTTTTCCGCGAATAAATGCATCGTCGTGTATTTTCATAAAACTCGACTCGAGCCCAGCTTTGGCCGCCCCCGTCGTGCGGTGTGCTTCGTCGCAGATTATCAAATCGAACGTGCCAAATTCGCCGCCCGTGGCGCGTAATACTTCGGCTTGTGCCGAGGCGACGACTTGCAGCGATTGATAAGTCGTAAACACGACAGTCATGCCTTCGTCGTGCATTGAGCGGGCTGCCAATAGGCGATCGGCAACCGATTTGACGGTCGTCGTTGCGGGCAATGGGGAGTCGATCGAGAGCTCGGCAGTGAAATCGCCGTCGTTTGATTTCTTTTCGAGGGCTCGGTTATCGGAGCAGACGCCAATGGCAAAGATGGGGGCGGGTCTCAAATCGCCGTTGGCGTGTTGGGCGTTTTCGGCCCAGGATTGGTATGTTTGTCCGAGCAATGCAATCGACGGGACGCAATAGAGCACGAAAGAGCCGCGCGTCGTGGCGACGGCTTCGGCAATGCGTTGCGAAGTGAGGGTTTTGCCCGTGCCGCAAGCCATGATCACTTTTCCACGAGAATTGTTTTTGTAGTGCGCTTGGGCTTTTTCGACGACTTCTCTCTGATAATCGCGGAGTTTTTTCGGTTCGATGTTTACATCTTTTCCCTTGGCAATGGCGTCCCAATCGACATTTGAATTTGCCAAAACGCTCGTGCTCAAACGCGTAAAGTTTTCGCGCTTGTTGACGTGTTCTTCGGCATTTTTGTTCCAAACGGCATCGGTATCGACCCATACGAAGCGCGAAAAGGTGATCTTTTCGCTATTGGATTTGTCGTCGGCAGAGGGTGGGGTAAACATCTTTCCCTGGTGGCTGAGAAAATTCGACACGTCGCCTTCGGCGACGCGCGTGCGACTGCCGTAGAATTTGCATTGTACGGCCCAAAACTCGCCGTTGCGCATTTCGAGCACGATATCGATGCCCAAATCGTGCGCATCGAGCCCGACGGCTTTGGCGAAATCGCTCCATAGCCATCCGCGAGCGACATCATAGAGGGGTGTGACGCAGAACCAGCGCAAGACGAGTATTTCGAACTTGCTGCCGGCTTGTTTGGGGTTGATCGATGTCGAGCGTATATTTTGAATGATATCGTGAAATGACTGCATTTGGGTTGATCCTTTGATTTGACCTCACCCCCGGCCTGTCGGCCACCCCCTCTCCATAAATGGCGAGGGGGGAAGACGGGGTTATGTGAATTGGTGTTTATTATATCCCCTGCCATGATGTTTCAACGGAAAAAGTGAATGCGGTATCTCTGGACGACAGGGACGAGTGTGCGGATTTTGGGAATGTAATGCAGGGGGTTTTAGTTTAAGCGGTTGGTTTAGGCAGTGGCTATGCTTTCGTGTGGAGGTGTAGTTGCTGGAGAAGGGGCGTTTGGAAGCGCTCGTTGAGAGAGATTGATGGAGAGAATCGATGTCGAATAAAGATTTGGAAAACGAAGTACGCGAATATCAGAAGTTGTTTGGCGATGTGAAGTCGGAGATAGCGAAGGTCGTCGTGGGGCAGGAAGCGCTCGTCCATCGTCTTTTGATAGGTTTGATAACGGGTGGCCATGTGTTGGTCGAGGGTGTGCCTGGTTTGGCGAAGACGCTTTTGATTCGGACGCTTTCGGAGTGTTTGAACGTGACGTTTTCGCGGATTCAGTTTACGCCGGATATGTTGCCCGTCGACGTGATGGGAACGGAGATATTCAATCCGAAAGAGGCGACGTTTTCGATCAAGAAGGGGCCAGTATTTGGGAATCTCGTGTTGGCGGATGAGATCAACCGTGCGCCGGCGAAGGTTCAATCGGCGTTGCTGGAGGCGATGCAAGAGAAGCAGGTGACGATAGGTCGGGAGACGTTTAGGCTCGAGGCGCCGTTTTTGGTCATGGCGACGCAGAATCCGATCGAGCAAGAGGGGACGTATCCGTTGCCCGAGGCGCAACTCGACCGATTTATGCTCAAGGTTTTGGTGGGGTATTTGTCGCGCGACGAAGAGATGAAGGTGGTGGAGCGCATGGCGGGAGGAACGCCAGTGCCGGAGGTACGTCAAATCATGGATAAGGAGACGGTATTGGCGGCGGGTCGTGCGGCGGAGTCGGTGTTTATCGATTCGAAGATAAGTGCATACGTCGTCGACATCGTCAATGCGACGCGCGACCCGCAATCGGCGGGATTGTCGCAGTTATCGGCGTTGATCGAGATGGGCGCGTCGACGCGAGCGTCGATTAACTTGGTGAAGGCGGCGAAAGCGCACGCAGTTTTGAGTGGTCGGACGTATTTGTCGCCGCACGACATCAAGACGATAGCGCCCGATGTGTTGCGCCACCGCGTGACGCTTTCGTACGAGGCGGAGGCCCAGGGCAAGACAGCCGATGACATCGTGTCGGCGATTCTGGAGACGGTTCCCGTACCGTAGTTTAGGACGGATAGGGCGGGGGATTCGGTATTGTTGGGAGAGGAGACGGGGGCGGTAAGCCTTCGAGAAAAGCGATGTTGACTCCAGAAATCATCAGAAAAGTCAAGCAGATCGAGATACGGACGGGTCGTCAAGTTTCGGATGTATTGGCGGGTGCATATTTGTCGGTATTTAAGGGCGTTGGTATGGAATTCGACGAAGTTCGCCCATACGTTCCCGGCGACGACATCCGCAATATCGATTGGAACGTGACGGCTCGCACGGGCGTGCCCTATGTGAAGCGTTTCGTCGAGGAGCGCGAGTTGACGGTTTTATTAGTCGTCGATATTAGTCCGAGTTTGGATTTTGGTAGCGGAGAGCGATCGAAGCGCGAGGCGGCGACGGAATTGAGCGCGTTATTGGGATTTTCGGCGATCGAGAACGACGATAACATTGGATTATTGTTGTTTCAACAAGGCGTCGATGAATATATCCCGCCGCGCAAAGGTCAGAAGCATGCGTTGCGGATCGTGCGCGAGGTGTTGGCACGTGCGCAGGGGGCAGATGCGCCATACGACGAGGCTCCGGGTGAGACGAGTCTTTGGCGGCGGTTAGGCGCGAGTCTTCGCCGCAGGTTTGAGCGATTGAAGGCGCATACGCGCCATGGGAATCGCCGGACGAATATCGCGCATGCGCTCGAATTTGCGCGTCAAATATTACATCGTCGAGCGGTCATCTTTTTAATATCGGACTTTATCGACGAAGATTATATCGATATCGTTCGCAATATGCATCGCAAGCACGATATCATTAGCGTATTGGTGAATGATAAGCGCGAGTTTGAAATCGTCGACGAAGGATTATTGACATTAGAAGATGCCGAGACGGGTGAGATCCGCGAGGTGGATACGGGATCGAAGGCGTTTCGGGAGGCGGCGGAGCGAGCGGCTCGCGAGCGCGTAGAGCGGTTGAAATCGTCGTTTATGGCATCGGGTTGCGATTTGATCGAGATCGATGCGACGCAATCGGTTATCGATCCGTTATTGTCATTTTTCCGTCAACGTCGGCGGCGATATCGTCGATGATGATATGATATATATATATTATCGGAGATAATGATGAAAAGTATAGATATCGGCGATGGCGTCAGAGGACGAGGGCTTCTGTATCGAAAGAGTTGCGCGGAACGATATAAATGTATGAAGCGATATAAATGTATGAAACGATATATATATACTTGCATGTTGATAGCTGGTCTATCGCTGGCGCAGTTTGGGTGTGGGACGCCCGAGGCGGGCGATGCGCAGGCGAATGTTTCGGAACAGTCGGCGGTTGCGCCGGGGGGGCAGGGCGATAGTCGGGAGACGGTGTTGGGCCCCGTGCGAGCGGTGGTGAATTTGAGCCATCGCGCACCGGTATTGGGCGAGCAGATAACGTTGTCGTTGACGGTCGATGCGGAGCCCGATGTCGTGGTGTCGATGCCTGAGTTTGGCGACCAGCTCGGGCGTTTTGGGATTGCCGATTATCGGGCGACGGAAACGGTATCGGAGACAGGGCATAACGTCTATGTGCAGTCGTATACGCTCGATTTGCCGATGTCGGGGAGTTTGCGCACGCCATCTTTTTTGGTCGAGTTTACCGATAATCGGGCGAATTCGGAGAAGAAAGGCGTAGTGCAAGAGATATTGACCGAAGAGATGACGTTTGAAGTCGGGTCGGTGTTTGGCGATGGGCGCGTGCCCGAAGAATTGTCGCCAGCGATAGGGAATTTGCCAGAGCTCGTCTTGCCGAGTGGGAAAAAGTCGCCGTGGTGGATGTATGCGGGGATGGTGGCGTTGGTCGCGGCGTTATTGGGTGGGATATATGCGTTGAGGCGCAAGTCGTCGGAGCCTGCGTTGGCGGTCGATGAAGTCGCATTGAGGGCGTTGCAGGCGCTCGAGAAGCGCGGTTTGCCGAGCAATCAATCGGGGGCAGATCGTTGGTATGTCGAATTGTCGTCGATATTGCGCACATATATCGAGGGTCGATTTGGGGTCGATGCGCCGCGCCTGACGACGGAGGAGTTTTTCGAGCAAGCGAAGAAGAGTGCGGAATTGGGCGACGACGATAAGCGATTGATTCGGAAGTTATTGGAGCGATCGGATCGCGTGAAATTTACGGATTTTATGCCGACGACCGAAGAGATGGAGCAGATGCTCGTCGATTCGCGTCGATTTGTCGAGGAGACGCGCGTCGTAGCGGTAGAGGAGGCGAAGAAAGATGCTTGAGTTCCGTGAACCGCTTTTTTTGTGGATATCGCTTTTGTCGATACCGCTTTTTTTCGTGATGTTGCGCCGCGGAGGTCGGATTCGGTTTTCGAGTTTGTCGATGTGGGCGGTGAAAACGACGAGTTTTCGCGCGAAGACGTCGTTTATTCCGGCGCTATTGTTGGCGTTGAGTTTTGTGGCTTTGTCGGTGACGTTGGCAGGCCCGCGAGTCCCGGGTGGCGTGATAAAGCAGCATCGCGAGGGGATTGCGATGATGTTGGCGATCGACAAATCGGGTTCGATGGCGGCGCTCGACATGTCGAAAGGCGACAAGGAGCAAGACCGATTAGATGCGCTCAAGGACGTATTGGGCGATTTTATCAAGGGCAATGGCAAGCTCAAGGGGCGTTATGACGATGCGATTGGGATCGTGAGTTTTGCGTCGTATCCGGATTCGGATTGCCCGTTGACGCTCGATCACGTGACGTTGATGCAGTTGGTCAACGACATATCGATAGTGACGGATCGGGAGGAATCGGGAACGGCGATAGGCGATGCGCTTGGTTTGTCGGTGGAGCGATTGCGCGAGTCGGAGAGTGCTTCGAAGGTGATCATATTGTTGACCGACGGTGTGAATAATACGGGTTATGAAGATCCGATAGAGGCGGCGCGGATGGCGGCGCAATTTGGGATTAAAGTCTATACGATTGGCATTGGTACGAATGGATTTGCGCCAGTGAGGTTGACGAATCCGTTTACCGGGCGGTCGATGATGCGCCAGATGCCGGTGGAACTCGACGAAAAGATGTTGACGCAAATCGCGGATATGACGGGGGGGTTGTATTTCCGAGCGACGAATCGAGAGGGGCTGGAGGCGATATACGAGAAGATCGATGCGTTGGAGAAGACGAAGATTAGCGAAGATCGCACGACGCACTACGACGAGAAGTATTTCTGGAGCTTGGCGATAGGACTCATTTTGGCATTGTGTGGTCTCATATTGCGTATGACGTATTATCGGAGGATGCCATAGAACGCGTAGCGAGCGACGCGTATGCCGCTGGTCGGCATAGCGGAGCAGCGCGGCGTATGCGCGGAGTGAAACGAGCACATAGCCGCGCCAGTGCGGCGTATGCGCGGAGTGAAACGAGCACATAGCCGCGCCGCAAGCCGTATCGGCAAAGCCGATAGGCGCGCGCCAAGTGGTAGAGAGGATAGCGATGGATTGGATACAATTTCAGCATTCGGAACGGGCATGGTTATTTTTTGTATTGCTCGCGCTTGTATTATGGATGATATGGCGGATAGCGGTTCGCAGCGACAAGTTGGGAGCGTTTGTGAGCAAGGCGATGCAGGTGCGTTTGGTGACGCGCCCGACGTTAGGCGTGCAGGTGTTGCAGGTCGTTTGCTTGGCGGTGAGTGGAATTTTATTCATATTTGCGCTTATGCAGCCGCAGGTTGTGCGTCAAGAGCGGGTAGTTTTGGGGAAAGATTCGGCAAATATCTATGTCGCGCTCGACGTGTCGAAGAGCATGTTGGCGACGGATGTTGCGCCCGATAGGTTAGGGCGTGCGAAGTCGGAGATACGGGACATGTTGCCGGCGTTTTCGTCGCATCGCGTGGGATTGTTGGCGTTTGCGGGTCGGACGACGGTGTTGTCGCCGCTGACGATGGACCATGGATTTTTTCGATTGGCGCTCGACAGTGCGTCGCCGTGGAGTGTGACGCTTGGCGGGACGAATTTGGGCGAGGTGATACGCAAGGCGACGAAGTTGCTAGGGGAGCAGGAGGGTCCGAAGGCGTTGATATTGATAACCGATGGCGAGGATCAGGACACGTATCCGTTGGAGGCGGCGGAGGCTGCGCGGCAGGCGGGTGTGGTGATCGTGGCGGTTGGTTTTGGGTCGGAGGCCGGGACGACGATCGACGTCTTGGACAAGAAGACGGGTGTGAAGAAGCGGGTCGTGGATTCGGAAGGTCGTGAGGTGGTGTCGCGGCTCGATGGCGATTTGTTGAGGCAGATAGCGCTCAAGACGAATGGCGTTTACGTGCCGGCGGGGACGGGAGTGCTCGATTTAGAGAGCGTTTTGCAGAAGCACATCTTGCCGCTGGTGGAGTCGTCGACGCAGGTGAAGTCGCGCGAGGTTCGAGTAGAGTTGTTCCAGTGGTTTGTGGGGCTGGGAATGTTGTTTTTTATGGGATTCATGCTTTTAGATGCCAGAACAAATCGTAAGCGACAATCGAAGGAGAAGATCGCATGAAACGTTTGATTCAGGTGAATTATAAGAATATTATTTTGTTGAGTTGTTTGCTCGCATGTAGTCCGGCGACGGCACAGACGGGCTTCGATGGAACGGGTGGAACTGGAACGGAGCAGGTGCAGGGCGCGGGAACAGGGGCTTTGGGCGCGGGAACAGGGGCTTTGGGCGCGGGAACAGGGGCTCAGGGCGCGGGAACAGGAGCTCAGGAAGCGCCCAAGAGCATCTACGACGATGCGTCGCTCAAGCCACGGGATTTGTTCAATTTGGCGAACGACGAACTGGCTCGGGGCGAATACGACGTGGCGATCGAGGGGTTTAGTCGAGCGCGCAATGAGGCGTCGTTTGACAACGAATTGCGCTATGCGGCGGCGTATAATTTGGGTTTTGCTTATGCGGCGAAAGCGGATTCGCTCGGGGCGATCGATGGGCTCGACGAGGGCGGCTTGGAATCGGCGATAGAATGGCTTTCGTCGAGTGTGGCGTGGTTTCGAGATGCCGTGAGGCAGAGGCCGAGTTTGGACGAGGCGCGTGGGAATTTGGAGATCGTGCTGAAGCGTCAATTGAATGCGCAAGATTTGATGGCGCAAAAGTTCAATACGCCCGAGCGTCAACTCGATGCATTGATAGCGGCACAACGTGAGATTCGGGAGTCGGCGCGAGCCCTTTCGCAGCAAATCGCGGGGACGAGTGCGGAGCGCGATCCGATATCGTTTCAGAACGATTTTAGGTCGATAGCGCGGATGCAGCGCGAAGCGATGACGGCGGGGAATTTGGCTGCCGAGAACATCGCCAATGCCAAGGCGCTCATCGAGTCGAAGACGGAAGAGGCGCGGACGCAGGAGGAGGCTTATCGGAAGTTTCAGTTCGAAGCGGTGATTCCGTTGCTCGACCAAGCGCGTCAATACATGGGGAGTGCGCGCCGGCAGATGCGCGACATGTCGATGAATGATGCGCTTCGGCAGACGAATAAGGCGTTTTATGCGTTGAAGCAAGCGCGCGAGCAATTGGACGATCCGCTTCGAATATTGGGTCATATATCGGAGGATGAGCAGAATTTTGTGCGATTAGCCGAGGCGAATGCAGTATTTAAGTCGCCGGAGCGATTGGCTGAGTATCGAGCGAAGACGCAGAATTCGGAGGCGTCGTTGCCGCCCTGGCTGAATGAGGCGTTGTTATCGGATACGCAGCAAGATGTATTGGAGCGGACGAAGCGCGTAGCGTCGTTTTTGGAGGCGGTTGTATCGGCCGATGTTTCTGGGACGGAGCCATCGGGCGCGGATGCGGAGGCGGCGGCAGAGCAGAGGGCGCAAATCGGCGAGGCGTTGCCGTTGATACGTCGAGCGGCGGAGGAGATGGCGGCGGCCGATGGCGCGGTTTTGCGCGACGATGCCGAGGGGGCATTGCGCCATGGCGCGCAATCGGTGGAGTTATTGGCGCTTGCGATGGAACGGTTTGCCGATTTAAAACACCTCGTCGAAATCGCCTATCGGTCGCAGAAGGCGATGTCGGGCGTTGTAGCGGGTGATATCGGTTCGGAGTCGCCGCATTTGTTATCGAGAGAGCAGCAGAAGGGGCTATTGTCGCCGGCTTTGGCGACGAATATCGAGCGATTGGAGCGTTTGTCGGCGGCGCTTGCGAAGGCATCGGCAAAGGCCATAGCCGAAGTGAACAAAGCGGCGCAGAGTGCGCAAGGCCAAGCGGCGGCTCAGGGTCAAGGCGATGCGTTGAAGGCGCAGATCGACGAGCAAATTGCCGAGACGCAGAAGTTTTTCGAGCATGCCGAGACGTTACGCGCCGAGGCGCAAGCCGCGATGAAGCGGATGGCGGCGGTTGTCGATGCGTATGATGCCGAGGGAATGGCGGGAACTGCAACGGAAGGGACTGGATCAGGCGGCATCGTGCCCGCGACGGCGGAAGACGCCGTATGGGGGGAATTGAGCGAAGACGACGAGTTGGCGGGATCGCATTTGGAGCAGTTGAGGATGTTGTTCTTTACGATAGCCGAGCACGTCGAAGAGCTATTGCGCCAGCAGATGTCGACATTGGATACGACGACCGACGTTTCGACGCTCGCCGGTGACGAGCAAACGCTGAAATTGCCCGCCGTCGTCGATCGGCAGCGCGTGCACGAATTGACGGCAACGCAGCTCGCGCGAGCGATAACGGAACAGAGCGAAAAGATGCGCGCGCAGGCGGAACAAGCGCCGCAGGGAGGCGAGCAGGCGCAAGAAATGGCGCAGCGCTATGGCCAAGCGGCGAGTGAAATCGAGGTGGCGGCGGCGAGCATGCGCCAGGCGCAGACTGATTTGCAGAGCGAAGACAGGTTGTTTAGCGAGGCATTGGCACAACAAAAAGAGGCAGCCGAGCACCTCGAAAAGGCGTTGGAATGGCTGCAACCGCCTCAGCAACAACAGCAGCAAAACGACGAGCAACAGCAACAAAACGACGAGCAACAACAGAATGCGCAGCAACAGAAGCCGCAACAAAAGATGTCGAAAGAGCAGGCTGAGAAGAAGATCGAGCAGATTCGGAGCCGAGATCAGGCACGTCGGAAGGCGCGAGAATCGCGCAATGAAGGGTCTGGGATGCCCGTGGTGAATGATTGGTAGGGATGAGATTATGAAAGATAATGCGCTTTGTCGTCGAGTGAATGCTTTGCGCGTCGTGGCGGTATCGGCGGTGTTAGGCATAGGTGTATCGATGCTCGTGCCCGAGTTGGCGTATGCGCAGAGTATTCGTTTGCAAGCCCAAACATCGGAGATATATGCGGGGATGCCGTTTCAGCTATCGGTCGTGGCGACGGATTTCGATGAATCGCCCGAGCCGGAGGTGGAGCCGTTTGCGATCGAAGATGCCGAAGTTCAGTTGCTCGGTGTATCGCCGCAGATTTCGTCGATGACGACGATTATCAATGGTCGTCGGACGTCGAAAAAAGACGTCACGTTTATCTATCGCTATCAGATAACGCCGAAGCGCGAGGGCGTTTATAGCATCCCGGTGATAACGGCGCATCAGGGAGCGAAGCGGGCAGATTCGGAACAGCGCGTGACGTTTACGGCGCAGACGGTACAGACGACGCCCGACATGAAGATATCGCTGGAGCTCCCGAATCGGAAGTTGTGGGTAGGCGAGACGTTTGAGGCGCAGATTGGTTGGTATTTGCGCAAAGACGTATCGTCGCAAGTGTTTAGTTTGCCGATATTGCAGATGCCCGAAGTACTCGACGTCGAAGAGCCGATGACGGCGACGCAAGCCGGCGCGATACCGCTCAACGTCGGCAGTCGCCAGATTGCGTTCCCGTATACGCGCGACACGGTGACGTATCAGGGGTTGGAATATACGCGTTTTTTGATATCGGTGAAATTGACGCCGCTCAAGAGCGGAATGATAACGCTCGAGCCATCGAAAGTGTTGGCAGAGCTCGAAGCTGGTATGGCGCGCGATACGTGGGGATTTGGTCGCACGACGTATAAATTGTATCGGGCCGAAGACAAGGCGCGCACGATAGAGGTCAAGGCATTGCCCGAAAACGGTCGCCCGGCGACGTTTTCGAATGCGATGGGTGCGGATTATGCGATTTCGGTGCGCGCCGATCGGACGATAGTCAAGGCGGGGGATCCGATCATGCTCACGATCGATATCTCGTCGCCGAGTTCACTCGAGGGGTTGATATTGCCGTCGCTCGTCGATGCAGGGCTCAAGGAGCAATTGTTTGGGGTTTCGAACGATGCTCCGATAGGTGAGAACATCGAGGGCGCGCAAAAGACCCATATCAAGCGGTTTACGGTTCCGGTTCGTGTGAAATCGGAGCGCGTGACCGAGATACCGCCGCTGGCGTTTTCGTATTTTAACCCCGTGAGCGAAGAATATACGACGGTACGGAGCCAGCCGATAGCTTTGAGCGTGACGGCGGTCGAAAAAGTGAGTGCCGCCGACGTGGTCGGGGCAAAAATCGCCGAACCGCGGCAAGCCCAAGCCAATGGCAACGAGGCGAAATTGGCGCAGCCCGAACCCGATATCGCCGCCGGCGCCGTCGAGTTGGGATTGGTGGCACCTAGCGAAACAATCGCCTTGCAAACGACGATTAAGTCGAATTTTATTGCGATATTGTCGGCGATATATGCATTTCCTTTTGTCGTTTTGGGAGGTTTGGTCGGTGTTCGCCGCTTGCGTCGCAAGAGCGCCGAAAACTCCGAACAGCGCGAAGCCGCGCGGCAATTGGCCAAAGCGATCGACGAAGCGGCGACGGATAATGCTCGCGTTGCGGCTTCGAAGATATCGAATGCATTGAATCAGTTTTTGCGATCGACGGAATCGCCGCGCGAGGCATTTACGCCGATTTGCGAACAAATCGATGCCGAGGCATATCGGCCCGATGCCGGCGACAGGCCATTGGCGAAAGAAACGGTCGATTCGCTGCGGGCGGCGATTCCCACGCACGTGAACCCGAAATATGCCAAATGGATTGTGGGGATGTTTGCTTTGCTCTTGTGCGCATTTGTCGGGTTGGGTGGCGTGCCCAAGGCGGTAGCCCAAGCGCCCGCCGTGGCGGGTAGTGAAGAACGCGCCCAAGGTGTGACGTATGAAGTGGCGGCGGCGGCCTATCACAAGGCATTGGCGACGACCGATAGAGCGGCTCGGATAGCTTCGTTCAAACGAGCGCAAGCGTATTTTATGCAATTATCGGAGCAGAACCCCGAAGATTATGCATATTACGTCGATGCGGGCAATGCTGCGCTTGGCGCCGTCGACATGGGGCATGCCGTATTGAACTACAAACGAGCGCTATTGAGGAATCCGACGAACGAACAGGCGCGATATAATTTGTCGTATATCGAATCGATACAGGGCGAGAAAGTGCGCCATTCAGGGCATGCGATATCGTCGGCGCTATTTTTCGACAGCGTGATGACGCCCGAACAGCGATTGTTATTGGCGGCATTGTTCTTTGCGATAGGCGTTTTGCTCATGATTCCGTGGCATGCCAAGTATCGGAAAGTATTGAGTTTTATCGGGATCGTGCCGTTGATAGTCTGGCTATGGCTCATGGCAGGGTATTGGACATCGCCGCAGGCGCACGAGGGCGTGATCATGTCGGAGGTTTGGCTCAAGACGGCCGATAATGCCGGCGCATCGAATGTTTCGGCGATGGCACTGGAGCCAGGTTATAGCGTCGAAATCGTCAAAGAACGCGATGGCTGGGTTCAAGTTCGCTACGGAGATGGGGCGCAAGGTTGGGTGAGCAGAACTGCGGTGGAATATGTCGACAACACAAAATAATCGCCAAACACAAAATAATCGCCAAATACAAGGGGTTATCGAGCGAGCCTCTTCGTCGTCGGCGGCGCAAAGGCGTGCCGCCCTCGAAACATGGGTCGACATGGATCGGAGCGATCTCATCGAGGTAGCGCTCGAACTCATCGGGTCGCCTTATCGCGACGTGAGAGAAGACGTCGTATCGTTTTGTTGCGAGGAATATTCTAACGATCGCGGTGTAGCAGAAATATTATGCGATTATATTTCGAAACATGCGAATGATATTTCGACTTATGCGAAAGAGAGCTTGTTGATTTGGTTGGCGTCGGTGGCGTCGTATTTGACGCCCGAGGTGAAGTCGTTTGTCGGACGTTGTTTCGATGATGCCGATGACGAGATTCGATATCGGGCATTTTGCCTCGCCGAATATGCCGAAGAATCGAGCGAAGCCTATTGGGCGCGGGTGGAGCAGTGGTTGGGCGACGAAGACGAAGATTTTCGCATCGTCGCGGTACAAGCGATTGAGCGGCGCGTTTTGCAATCGGGCGCGCCAGCCGACGAGGCGATATTGTCGAAGCTCGAATCGCAGTTGAGCCGTGCGAGCGATACAGAGGGGTTTCACATACGGTTGGCGTTGTTGCGTCTTTGTGCGCCATCGGAGCGAGCGGAGGCGGTGAGGCGGATCATCGGCGACATCGAAGATGCGCGGTTTTCGTACCCGGCGATCGATGCGGTGATGAAATATGGGTCGAAGGCGGAATATTATGGCACAGATGATGCAGGCGAAGGGAATGCAACGCGCATTGCGGCCATCGAAGCGCTTTTACGCGTATCGCGTGGCATCTTTGGCGAGCCTACGGTTCGGACGATAGCGGCGGCGACGGCTGCGCAATTGGGATCGTCGGCAGGTCGCGAGCTTTTGGAATCGTTTAGCCGTAGTCGTCGGGGCAATGCGTCGTATGCGCAGGAATTGCTGTCGTCGTTGAGCGAATGAGTGTTTCGGCGTTGGCGTCGACGATTGATTTGCCACGTGCCCGAAAAAATGCCATAAAGGCGGGTTTTGGGCTCAGACAGCCTTTTGTCTTCGATTGGAGGAAAGCGATGAAAACACGTATATGGTTATCTTTGGCGCTCGGATTGATAGTTGCCGCAAGCGGAACGATGTTGGCGACGAGCCACGAGGCGCAAGCCAAGCCTGCGGCAGGCGCAAAGGCAAAAAAATCCGACAAAGTCACGCTCAAACAGAGCCTCGGTCGCCTTTCGTGGGGCATGTCGTCGGAAGAAGCCAAGCGGGTCATCTCCGACATCATCATGGATGATTTCCGCGCAAAGACCGACGGCAACAGCGATTTGTCGTTTGTCGACAACACGCGCAAAGCGCATACGCAACGCGTCGAAAACATGCAGAAATCGTACATGGTCTTGACGCGCGAGAATTCGGCAGGTCTTGGGGTGTCGATCGTGGGCGAAGAATTCATGCCCGACGCCAATGAGTCGTTGATCATTCAAAACGACGACATCGCCACGAAATATTATTTCTTCAAAGACGACAAATTGTACAAGATGGCGGTCGTCTACGATTCGAACTACATCGGCGCCATTGCCTTCGACACGTTTTGCGCGACGACGGCACAAAAGTACGGCCCGGCCAAAAACGAAGTGTGGGACGACGACGGCAACTTCCTCGAATCGGTTTGGACCGACAAAACGGACGTCAAACTGACGGTCAAAAACAAACACGCGTCATATAGCACGTTTCTGATGGTGTTTACCGACGATTCGGTCGAGTCGAAGCTCCAAAAAGACCACAAAGCGTACTATCGATCGCTCAACTCGGGCCCCGAAGTGAGCTCGGCCATCGACGCGCTCACCGCCGACAGCAGCCCCGAAGAAGGCAGTAGCATCGACGACCTCCTCGGCAAAAAGACGAAAGTCGATCTCCTCGCCGGGCTTTCGCAAGAAGATATCGACGTGATCAACGGCAAAACGACCGAAAAAGAGATCGAGAAGAAGAAGAAAGCCAAGGCGAAGAAAGCCGCCAAAGACCGCAAGAGCGACGCGAAGGCAAAACAGGGTCTCGAAATTTACTAATTTCGTCGCATGATATTTTGCGATTCGACCGAATTGTCGAATTTTGTTTTGCGTTTGCGCCGTCTACTGCCGTAGGCAGTACGCCGGCGGCGCGTCTATGTGCTCACATTCGTTGCGCGCATACGCCGCGCTGTCGCCCGCATCGCCGTATCGGCGATACGGGCTTTTGGCTTTGGCGCATGTGCCCTTTGGGCGACATACGCCGCCGCGGGCGCGCTATTGGCCGAGAGGGCCAATACGCGCGCCATTTTTGATCGTTCACACGAAGACGAAGGCAATGGCTGGAATCATAGCACCGTTTGAAAAAGTAGTAGGGGAATCGGCACAAACGACGGCGCGTATTACGCGAATCCGATTTGTGAGCCCCGATAAGACGTATGCCGTCGTCGATGCAGTGACGCGCAAGCGCATGTCGTTTACGATGGTCGGATCGCTAGCGTCGTTTAAGGTCGACGACGAAGTTCGTGTCAAGGGCGTTTGGATGGCGTCGAAATACGGGACGCAGTTGCGTGTTTCGTCGTGTGAAATCGTCTTGCCGACATCGTCGGTGGGATTGGCGCGTTTTTTATCATCGCAATTGACGGGAATTGGTCTTCGCATGGCCGAGCGCATCATCGATCACTTTGGCGAGAACACGATCGACATCCTCGATAATAATCCGGATAGATTGCGCGAGGTCAAGGGGATAAGCCAAGGAAAACTCGAATCGATACGCAAGGAATGGGCCGAACAGCAACAGACGCGCCAGATATTCGTGTATTTGCAAGGACACGGGCTTTCGTACGATTTATCGGCACGCCTCATCGGGATATATGGCAAAAAGATCATCGCCATACTCAAGCAGCAACCGTATTTGCTCGCGCGAGAAATCAACGGGATTGGTTTTAAGCGAGCCGATCAGATAGCGAGCCAAATGGGGATAGCGCCCGATTCTCCGATGCGCATCGAGGCGGGAATCGATTATGCGCTCTACGAAGCGGAGAATTGCGAAGGTCATTGTTATTTGCCGTTGCCCGTTTTGGTCGATCATGCCGCATCGCTTTTGCAAATCGCGCCCGAATCGGTCGAGCCCCATATTGCGCCGCTCATCGATCGGCGCAATATTCGTCTCGATAAAGACGACAATGGCGAAACGCTCGTCTATCGTTCGTATATGTGGAATTTAGAGCACGGCGTGGCGCGAGAAATCGCGCGTATGGTGACGAGTCGGATCGAAGACGTCGACCGGAGGCGCGACGAGGCAGAGATTCGCCGCATCGAGACATCGCTGGGGATCGTGTTGGCCGATCAACAGCGCGACGCCGTGATGACGAGTTTGACGCGAAAGTTTCTCGTCATTACGGGTGGGCCTGGGACGGGGAAGACGACGCTGGTGAAAGTCATCGTTTCGGCGGCAGAATCTCAAGATATCCCCGTGTTTTTGGCCGCGCCGACGGGGCGAGCGGCGAAACGGCTTTCGGAGACGACGGGGCAAGATGCCAAAACGATACATCGCCTTTTGGAGTATCAGTTCCAGGGGGAAGATGCTCGCGGGTCGTTTGCTCGCAACAAAGAAAACCCGCTATCGGCGGGTATTTACATCATCGACGAGGCATCGATGATCGATTTATCGCTGATGCGATCGCTTCTCGTCGCGATGCCCGACGATGCTCGCGCGGTATTCGTGGGCGATATCGACCAATTGCCGAGCGTCGGATCGGGGACAGTTCTCAAAGACATGATTCAGTCGAATGTCATTCCCGTCGTGAGGTTAAAGACGGTGTTCCGCCAGGCCGAAATGAGCCGTATCGTGCAAAATGCGCACCGCATCAACGATGGCGAGTATCCGATAATCCCGACGCGCGAAGAGATGATGGATTTGAAATGCGATTTTTTCATGTTCAATGCGAATACGCCGGAGCACGCCGAACAGCTGATCGAACAACTCGTGTGCGATAAGCTACCGAACCGATTTGGTCTCAATGCGATGACTGATATCCAAGTCCTCTGCCCGATGCGCCAGAATGTGGGTGGGGTGGAGCACGTCAATCAGATTCTTCAGCATAGGCTCAATGGCGGAGGTGCGCCGATAGAAGGGTGTGTGCAGGGGTTTAGAATAGGCGATCGCGTGATGCAGATACGCAATGACTACGATTTAGACGTCTTTAACGGCGACGTCGGGATAATCGAGCAGGCGACGAATGTGAAGATACTCGTCAATTTCGATGGTCGACTCGTCGAATACAAGAAAAAGGCGCTCGAAAACCTCGTCTTGGCTTATGCTTGCACGGTGCATAAATCGCAGGGTAGCGAGTATCCGGCGGTGATATGTACGTTTTTGCGGAGCCAGAGCTTTATGCTTCAGCGCAACTTGCTCTATACGGCATTGACGCGCGCTCGGCGGCTTGCGGTGTTCATCACAGATTCGTATACGCTCAAGAATGCGATAGCGAATGACCGCCCGGCGACGCGCTACACGCGGCTATCGCATCGGATTGCCGAGAAAGTTCGCCATGGCATCGATTAGGCTTGGGGAATCGATACTTTGTCGATTGGATGCAGAAGCGAAATGCCCCAAAAAAGCGTAGGCGTATTGAGCGGGAGCGAAATAGCCGTAGCCAGAGCCCGTATTGCCGCAGGCAATAGGGCGATAAGAAGCCCGTATTGAGCGGGAGCGAAATAGGGCGACAAAAAATGGAATAAAAAAAAAGTTGGAGTGTTAGAGTAAGCGAGCGTGAAGACTCGCGCGGCGTCGATGTATCTTTGACAATCGATATGTAACTGTGATAAGTGGGACGCCGTTTTTGGGTTTTGCGGGGGATGAGGAGAAAAGATGTTTCTGCAATACTTGGCATTTGAAAGCCCGTCGTTGGATTTGGATGTGACGTTGTTCATCCAGACGGGGATTTTCGTGTTGCTGTTGCTGTTTTTGAGGGCGTTTGTGCTTCGCCCATATTTTGAGGCATACGAAGCGCGTGAGTCGCTGACGACGGGAGCTCGCGAGGAGGCGAATGCGTTGGTGGCGAAGGCCGATGCGTTGGTGGCGGAGTATGAAAGCACGCGCCAATCGGTGTATGCGGATCTGGAATCGAAGCGCAAGACGGCGGTCGAGAAAGCGACGGCGAAGGCGACGGAGAAGCTGGAGTTGGTGCGTCAGAACGTGATGACGGAATCGCAGGCGCGGTTGTCGGATTTGGATGCGCAGTTGGCGACGTTGCGTCGTCAGATGGATGGCGAAATTGCGTCGATTTCTGACCAGATAGTCGAGAAGATATTGGTATAGTCGATCATGGACAAAAGAAAAGTCATATTGGTCACGTTGTGCGTCGCGATGGCGTTGTCCTTTGGCGTGCATTATATGAACGAGGCGGGCGCGATATGCGACGGAGAGTGCGCGGGCGCGGCTTCGTACTTTTTGAAGACGTTTGCGCCGCAGCTTGGTAACACGCTCATCGTGTTTACATTGTTGTGGTGGTTTGGTGCGCCGGCTGTATCGAAATACTTAGAGGCGAGGAAATCCCGGATCGAACGCGATATCGAAGAATGCGGTAGAATCAAGGCCCAAGCGAGCGAGCGAGCCGAGAAAGCGGAGCAGATGCTCAGCGAGCTGGGCGAAGAGAAGCGCAAGATGTGCCAGTCGTATGAGACGGCGACGGCACAGGAGTGCAAGCGGATCGAAGAGGATGCCGTGTCGCAAGGCGAGCGTTTGAAGCGCGATGCCGAGATGTCGTTTGAATTGCAGTCGGCGACGGCACGTCGTCGGTTTGAGCGCGAAGTCGTCGATGCATCGATCGAGCGAGCCCGGAAGGAGATCGAGGCGCGTTTGGCGCAAGATGCGTCGTTGCGCGATAAGCTGATCGAGCGCAGTATAGCGTCGTTTGAGCTGTAGTGGAGGAAACCGTGAATTCAGACGTCACAGCACATCGTTATGCAGAGGCGATATTTGGCATCGGCAAGGACACGGGCAAATTGGCGGTGTTCCAGCGCAATGCCGAAGATTTCCTGAGCATATTGGAGAAATCGAAAGATTTGTATACGGCGCTTTCGCATCCGAATATCGAGCGGTGTCAACGGCGCAAAATCGTCGATGCGGTTTTAGAAAAATGCAACTATGATCGAGTTTTTTCGAATTTTATTCGATTAGTCGTCGAGCGCGGTCGAGCGAGTCATTTTTCGCATATCGTGGCGTCGATGATGTCGTTGCGGGATGCGGCCGAGGGTCGTTTGCGTGGGTTTGTCTATGTGGCGCAAGCGTTGACGCCGTCGCAGAAGACGCGTTTGACGACGAAGGTTTGCCAAGTGATGGGTTGCGAAGTATTGCTCAGCGAGCGGATCGACCCGTCGTTGTTGGGTGGTATGCGCGTCGAATTAGACGGGAAAGTATACGATAGTACGGTACGCCGCGAGCTCGAGAAGATGCGCGAGGCGATACTGAACTCATCGGCGCAAGCGTAGAGTTAGGTTTATTGCGCCGTATGGGCATAGCATAGATTTTTTTATCGACGGGAGAGTGCAGGATTGGGCAGATGTCGTATTTGCTCGTCAGTATAGATCCCGGTTCATCTACCAAGGGAAGGACGGATGGCTATCAATATAGAAGAAATCAGTCAGATAATCCGCAAGCAGGTTGAGGATTTCGATCGCGAAATCGAAGTGACGGAATCGGGGACGGTTATCACGAGTAGCGACGGTACGGCTCGCGTTTATGGCTTGGAAAATGCCATGGAAGGTGAGTTGTTGGCGTTTCCGAACGACGTGTACGGATTGGTGCTCAACCTCGAAGAAGACAACGTCGGTTGTGCGTTGTTGGGCGATGCGCATTTGGTCTGCGAGGGCGATGTGGTGCGCCGCACGGGTCGCATTGCGTCGGTACCGGTTGGCGAAGCGCTCGTGGGGCGCGTGGTCAATGCGTTGGGTCAGCCGATAGACGGCATGGGTCCGATAGCGCGCGCGGAGACGCGCCCCGTCGATATCAAGGCGCCCGGGATTATTTCGCGTCAATCCGTCTATGAACCGCTTCAGACGGGTCTCAAAGCGCTCGATGCCCTCGTTCCGATTGGTCGCGGTCAACGCGAGCTCATCATCGGCGACCGCAAAACGGGGAAAACAGCCGTTGCCATCGATGCGATTATCAATCAAAAAGATACCGATGTGTATTGCATCTACGTCGCGATTGGTCAGAAACAGTCGACGGTTGCGCAAGTCGTCGAGACGTTGCGCAAGCACGATGCGATGAAATACACGATCGTCGTGAGTGCCACGGCGAGCGAATCGGCACCGTTGCAATATTTGGTGCCTTACGTCGGTTGTACGATGGGCGAGTATTTCCGCGACAACGGCAAGCACGTATTAGTGATTTACGACGATTTGTCGAAGCAAGCCGTGGCGTATCGCCAGCTGGCGTTGTTGTTGCGTCGTCCGCCTGGGCGCGAGGCGTATCCTGGCGACGTATTCTATCTCCATAGCCGTTTGTTGGAACGTGCGGCGAAGATGCGCGAGGACTGGATTATCGTCGACGAATCGGCGCCCGAAACGACATGCGAAGGCGTCGATGGCGTCGTTTATCCGGGGCCGCGCGGCAAAAAGCAAGCCGAAGCCGAGGCGAAGGCTCGCGGGACGAACTACAAAGTCATTCGTCATCCGAAGACGGGCGGCTCGTTGACGGCGTTGCCGATTATCGAAACGCAGGCGGGCGACGTCTCGGCCTACATTCCGACGAACGTCATTTCGATTACCGACGGCCAGATCTTCCTCGATACGGACTTGTTCAACGCCGGTACGCGTCCGGCGATCAACGTCGGTATTTCGGTTAGCCGCGTCGGTGGTGCAGCCCAGATCAAGGCGATGAAACAAGTCGCCGGTACACTTCGCTTGGACTTGTCGCAATATCGCGAACTCGAGAGCTTTGCGCAGTTCGGTTCCGACCTCGATTCGGTCACGCAAGCCATGCTCGCTCGTGGTAGTCGTTTGACCGAAGTCCTCAAACAAGGTCAATACGTGCCGATGCCCGTCGAGAAGCAGATCGTGTCGATTTATGCGGCGACGAATAACTGGCTCAAAGATTATCCGCTCAACGTCGTTCGTCGCTACGAAGCCGAAATGTTGCGCTATGTCGAGACGAATCACAGCGATATTTTGGCCGATATTCGATCGAAGAAGAAACTCGACGAAGATATCAAGGCGCGTTTAGACAAGGTCTTGGGCGCATTCCAGGGCTCATTCGATCCGAATGCCAAGGCATAAGATCGACGAAATGGCGCCGCGCCGGCGGCGTTGGAGCAAAATCGCTCCGAAGTCTTTGATGTCGTTTGCACGGGCATTGCGCCCGCGCTTGGCGACGCAATCAGAAGGAAATCGATACGATGGCGAATCTCAAGCAGATCCGTAAACATATAGCGAGTGTGCAGAATACGGGCAAGATAACGAAGGCCATGAAGATGGTCGCCGTTTCGAAGCTACGCAAGTCGCAAACGGCCGTAGTGGCGACGCGTCCGTATGTGAATGCCCTCGTCAATACGATAGAGCACATCATCTTGAAATCGGATGAGACGCAACATCCGCTTTTGCGTCGTCCGGAATCGATGAAGAAAGTGGCGCTCATCGTCGTCTCGGGCGATAAGGGTCTTTGCGGTGCTTATAATCACAACATCGTCAAGAGTGCTCGCAAATTCGTCGAGGAACGCCGAGGCGAACTCGAAACGATCAAGCTCTATTTCGTCGGTCGCAAGGCATACGAAGCGACGCGCCATATCGAAGGGATCGATCGCACGCTCGTCGCCGATGGCTGGGAACGCCCCGTTTCTGAGGTCGCTCTCGAGCTCTCGAAATCGCTGTGCGAATCGTTCGAGCAAGGCGAGATCGACGAAGTGTTTATCTTGTATACGGTGTTTAAAAGCGCGATCCAGCAAAGCGTCGTGCTCGATGCCGTTTTGCCGATGCAGTCGATTTTGACGAACGTCGACGCCGATGGCAATGCCTGCCTCGGCACCGAGGAGCAAAAGACGATCGAAGAGACGCCGTTTATCTACGAACCGTCGCAGACGGAGATCCTCGATGCGCTCTTGCCGCGCGCCGTCATGGTTCATATTCAGCGGAGTTTGTTGGAAGGTTGCGCGAGCGAAAACGGCGCGCGCATGACGGCAATGGACAACGCCTCGAAGAACGCGGTCGAAATGATCAATCGCCTGACGTTGCAATTCAACCGTGCTCGCCAATCGGCGATTACGACCGAGCTCATCGAAGTCGTCAGCGGTGCCGAAGCATTATAAACGGCTATATATATATATTCATCAATAAGCTGCTGGCGATATATCGAATTCGTACATTGCTGGCGGTTTGTAGAAAGTTATCATAATTATTGAGTTCATATTCATTTCAATACGAGCAGGGAGTTCAAATGAGCCCAGAGACACATATAAGTCATGGTAAGGTTCTTCAGGTAATTGGTCCTGTCGTCGACGTATCGTTCGAAGGCGAATTGCCGGAGATTTATACGGCGCTTCGCGTATCGAATCCGTCGATCAGCGATAAGGCAGGTAATTTGGTGCTCGAAGTCGCGCAGCACATCGGCGAGCACGTCGTTCGCACGATTGCCATGGACTCGACCGACGGTCTCGTTCGCGGCATGGCGGTTGAAAATACGGGTCGCGGCATTTCGGTTCCCGTCGGTAAAGAAGTGCTCGGTCGCATTATGAACGTCATCGGCGAACCGGTCGACGAACAAGGCGTCGTCGAAGCCAAAGAGCGATGGGAAATCCATCGCCCCGTTCCGTCGTTCGAAGAGCAAGCCGTATCGGTCGAAAACTTCGAAACGGGTATCAAAGTCGTCGACTTGCTCGCGCCGTATCAAAAGGGCGGTAAAATCGGCTTGTTTGGCGGTGCAGGCGTCGGCAAAACGGTCTTCCTCATGGAGCTCATCAACAACGTCGCCCTCAAGCACGGCGGTTATTCGGTCTTTACGGGCGTTGGCGAGCGCACGCGCGAAGGCAACGACTTGTATTGGGAAATGGTCGAATCGGGCGTCATCAAATTGGGCGAAGATCGCGATAAATCGAAAGTATCGCTCGTCTATGGCCAGATGAACGAACCGCCTGGGGCACGTGCTCGTGTGGCGCTTTCGGGGCTGACGGTCGCAGAATACTTCCGCGAAGAATTGCATCAAGACGTTTTGCTGTTCATCGACAATATCTTCCGTTTCACGCAAGCCGGGTCGGAGGTTTCGGCACTTTTGGGTCGTATTCCGAGCGCGGTCGGTTATCAGCCGACGCTAGCGACCGAAATGGGCGAGCTTCAAGAGCGCATTACGTCGACGAAGAACGGATCGATTACGTCGGTTCAGGCGATTTACGTTCCCGCCGACGACTTGACCGACCCCGCACCTGCGACGACGTTTGCCCACCTCGATGCCACGACGGTTTTGTCGCGTCAACTCGCCAGCGCCGGTATCTACCCAGCCGTCGATCCGCTCGCCTCGACGAGCTCGCTACTCGATCCGCATATCGTGGGCGAAGATCATTATAACGTCGCTCGCGGTGTTCAGTCGACGTTGCAACGCTATTCGGAACTCCAAGATATCATCGCCATTCTCGGCATGGATGAGCTCTCGGAAGAAGACCGCCTCACGGTCAATCGCGCCCGTAAGATCCGTTACTTCTTGTCGCAGCCCTTCTTCATGGGCGAGGCATTTACGGGAATGAAGGGCAAATACGTCGAGCTCAAAGATACGATTCGCAGTTTCAAAGAATTGCTTTCGGGCAAATACGACGATCTTCCCGAAGCCGCCTTCCACATGGTCGGCAACATCGACGAAGCCGTCGAGAAGGCGGAATTGCTCCGCAAAGGTGTGTAACTCATGGCGGAACAAATCGAAGTCAGAATCATCACACCGGCACGCGTCGTGTATTCGCGCCCCGTCGATTGCATATCGTTGCCGGGAACGAACGGCATGATGGAAATCTTGCCCGGTCACGTCGCACTGTTTTCGACGATTATGCCCGGCGAGTTGACGGTGACGCGCAATGGGAAAAAGGAAGTCTTCGCCTGTGCCGATGGGATCGTCGAAGTCTCGAACGACGTCGTGACATTGCTCGTCGATTCTGCTCGCGGCAACATGGAAATCGATCCTGTTGCCGAAAAAGCACTGATCGACGAAGCCGAAGACAAACTCAAGAATTTGTCGAACGAAGACGTCGAGCAGCGTTTTGCCTTTGAATCCCAACTGGCGGCGGCCAAAGCTCGCATCGAAGTCTACGAGCGCACGGCGGGCGAACACGAGGCGACGCACGGGTTTTCGACCGTCGCAGCTCCCGTCGTCGAGAAGGTCGGAGACCCCAATAAATCGGATAAATCCGATAAATCCGCATCAGCAGACAATCCATCGTAATGCCGCGCACAGCTAGGCGGTTGTTCCCCGAGGCGCACGGCACAAACGCCGTTGCGCCGTTTCGCATATCACGATAATGACCGATCAAACGAATTCAATCCCCGAACCTGCGCCCGAACACGACGATTCGCCAGTATCGGAGGCACCGAGCGAGGCCGAAATCGATCGCGAAGAGGCGCGTCTCGACGCTCTCGATGCGACGCCCGAAAATCGCCGCCGATCGTCAATCATATTGACGGTCGTTGCCGTGCTCTTCATAGGCGTGATGGCTCTCATCGTCACGCATCCGCCGCTCTCGCACGAAAAACAACAAAGCAATACGGCAGTCTACCGCGTGATGACCGAAGACGTCGTCGATGGGCCGCAAACGGGCGACGCGCTGAGTTACGCGCCGATCGAATCGCCCGAAACGTATCACTTATGGATGGAACATAAGTCGCAATTCCAGCACACGACGAGCGTCGAAATCAAAGCCGACGTCATCGTCGACAAACCTTTGCGTTCTGTCGACTCAGGCGTGACGATTCAACTGGCCGATGTCTTCGCCGAAGTCTACAACAACGGCAATCACGTCGAACTCGCCAGCACTGGAGGCATGCTCGCCGGCGTTTCACTCTACGCCCGCTTTTTGCCGCAATCGGGCTTGTCGAGCGTCGTTCCCGACGCCAACATCAACCCGCAAGTCGCGCGCGCCCTCTATTCCATCGTCGACGTCTTGCACTTTGCATGGGTGCCGCTGAGCTCCTACATTACCCCCGACGCCAAATGGACGTTTGTCGACAAAGCCGACCTCATCGAAAACGCCCCCTATCGCAGGTCTTGTGCCGTCGGCGTCAAACATTGGGATAGCACCAAACAGCGTGCCGAACTCAACGTCACCGTCGGCTTCGTGGCCGGTGGCGCCAACGATAAGGGCACAATCGACATCGTCATCGAACGCGGCAAACTCATCTCGGCCGATGGAACTATCGGGCGCGATAGCACAAACACGAGCTCGGATGTGAAGATCGAGCATCACGAAGTGACGTTTTCGCTTCATCGAAAAGACGTCGATTAATCGTTTTCAATATTTTTGATTTTTGTTTTCGTCGCCTATTGGCATTGGCCAATACGGCGCCGCCTACGCCTATTTCGCCCTTTGGGCTCAATACGGCTTCGTTGCCCGGCTATTGCTAGCGCAATACGCCGGGCTTGCCGTGCTATGCGCCGTCGTCTTCGACTCGGCGCATACGCACGGCTTTTTTAGCGCCGCGTCGTGCCTTAAATATGGGCTCAAGTACGCGTTAAGGTGTGAAAAATAGCGCCGTTGCGTGTTGAATATATGGCTTAAAAAGGTTATAAGGCGCCTAGCTTGGAATAGTTTTCGAGTGAGACGTCTGTATAGGGCGTATCGTATGATGCACAGATTGGAGGTAGGAATGAATAACCGTAAGTTGATGTTTTCGTTGGCTGCGCTCGTCGTGGCTGGTGTAGGGCTGGCTGGCTGTGACGACAGCAGCTCGAGCAGTGGCGGCAGTGGCAAGCCCGGTGCCGTAGCATGTGGCGATGTTGCCGAGTGCGTCGAAGGCTATTGTCAAGATGGCGTGTGCACGCAAACGTGCGACGAGATCGGTGGATGCAGTGACGAAGCGCGTTGCAACGACGTCGCAACATGCCACAAAGATAAGACGTGTAAAGACGTCGGAACGTGCACGTATGAATGCGGCAAGACGGCAAACAGTTGCCAATGGGCAGTGTGCGCGTCGCACGTGCGTTGCGCAAATTCTCAAACGTGTGAGAAAGACAAACTCGATCCGTATGGCGATTTCGACGGCGACGGCATCCTCAACCACATCGAATTGAACTCGTCGATTCTCGATCCCTGTAGTGCCGACACCGACGGCGATACGATTCCCGATAACCTCGAAGACTTGAACGGCAATGGTATCTTTGAGCCGTGGCTAGGTGAGACCGATCCGAACGATTCCAACAGCAAACCGACGACCGAAGGCGTCGGCCTTATCAACTCGGTTTGTTCGATGGATGCTCAAGGAACGGTAACGACCGAGACGATGAAGACGTTTAACATCGCCGTTCCCAAGGGCATAGGCGGTGCCGACATGGTCAAGACCGAAGCGACAGATGACATCGTTCGCTACGACGATAAGGGTGGCATTGCGATGGTTTTCGGTAGCACGGGCGGCAATTCTTTCACGGCCAAGACGCTTTTCAAAAGTGCCCAAGAATACGAAAGCCAAGCCATCGTATCGTTCGTCGAAGCGTCGAACTTTACGAGTGCAGTACCGCTAACATCGTGGAAAGAAACGGGATATCTCAAGGGATACGATGCATCGCGACTCCAAGTCGTTCCCGACCACGAAGTATCGCGTTACATCTATCGCGTTTCGCTTCAAGCAGGGACATCGATTCAAAAGCTCCGCGATGCCATCGCCAATGCGCTCAATTTGACGGATGCGACAATCGCTGCCTCGGCCGATGTCACGACGTGCGAGCCCGATGGAGGTGATGTATCGAGTGCGACGGTTTATATGGCACGATCGACGTATCAAGAGAACGGCAAATCGATTACCGTCTATAGCGTTGCCGTGGCTTGCTCCGAAAAAGCGAATGACAACGTGGTGAATGCGCGCATGACCGATATCATGACGGGCACGCACGTGGCGCCGATTGGCTTGGATTCGGCGACGCGTGGTTACAATGTCTTGAATACGATCAAATGCCAACAGGCAGACTTTGGCGATTCGTCGTCGAAAGTCGACTTCATTTGGGTCGTCGATAACTCTGGGTCGATGGAAGACGAATTGGACAACTTAGCCGAAACGGCTGCAACGTTTATGAATAAGTTGAAGAGATCGAAGATCGACTATCGCATCGGCGTCGCAGGCACCGACTCCTATGTCCTCGACGAATGGATTTACGAGGAAGGCAAAGGCTTGGGCGATAAAAATGGCTGGCATATCAATCCGTTCACATCCAATAGTGGCGAGGAGTATCCCAATGAACTCGTCAATCCCAGTGCATATTATACGTATTCTGGTTTGCGCAAACCTTTCGTTCAAAAGAACGCGATGATGACTCCAGCCCAGGCGCAGGGACATATGACGCTTCCGACGTGTGCTGATACCCAGTTTGCTTGCTTGGTCAAGGCCGTTTCTGGTGGTACCTGCAATAAAGGTAAAGGGAAGAACTTGTGTGGTCTAGGGCACGAAGACGGCCTCAAGAGCGGTTTGATCGTCCTCGATCGCTTGTCGCTCGACGTCTCAAAGCCATACGAAGAATACGAAAAGGTCGCAACCGAAGCCGATTTCCCCGAGATCGATAAGGAAGCTGAAGGTGGTGCGGAGGCGCTCAAAAAGGCTGTCGATGAAGAAAATGCGAAGCGAAAAGAGCAACGCAGAAAGTCGAATAGCATCTTCGATCGCAGTAATGCTCATTCGAAGACATGTAAGTCTGCCGAGGATTTAGCACAACCTGCTTGCCAGCAAGCCCTTGCTGGTCAAATGCTTCGCGACGATGCGTTGCATTATATCATCTGGGTTTCGGACGAAGAATCGCGTCAATTCAAAGAACCTGTTAGGGAAGGAGATGGTTTGATTGCATCATCAGTGAACCTTAGGGGGTGTTTGACGGGATATAAGCTCGAGAACAAGGGGTTTGCCGACGAAACCATTACCGAAGAGACGTTTAAGTTCGACAATCCCGATTTGTCGAAACTCGTGTATTCGATGTATACGGGCTCATACGAGGGTAACGATCCGAACAAGTGCAATCCGTCGATGAAGAATTCGTTCAAAGAAGCGGATGGTAAGTATATCATTACCGAAGATTCGACGCTCGCCGATATCCACGAACAGAATCCTGCGTTCTACGACATGTTGATGTATTACATCAAAGAGTATCACAAGTATGCAGGGCAAGCTGGCGTCGCGGGCTTTGCACTCGTCGGCGATATTGGAAAGGAAAACGGTGGTTTCTGCGCTGAGCTCGGCGACAATCCAGGCGATAAGACTGGTGCTAACTACGGTCTAGGCTATATCATGATGGCCAAGTACTTGAGCAAACTCACGCCCGATGGTGCAAACGATGGCAAGGGCGGTGGTTATGCGAGTATTTGTAGCGAGAACTACAGCGATACGGTTGACGCCATCTTCCAAGACGTTCTCGGGCGCTTGTCGCGCCACGGTTTGGAAGGTTACCCCGTTGCATCGACGATTCGCGTCGCCATCGTCAAGCAAGGTAGCGATACGGCTACTGAGTTGACGCGCGGTAAAGACTGGTCGTACGACGCTTCGCAAAATACGATTACGTTCTCGTACACCAATGGCGAATCGACTGATAAGATCGCGATTTCGTACGTCCTCTGGCAAAAGACCGAAGGTTAATCGGAAACACATCATTGCCTAGAAGCCGCCCGCTCGGGCGGCTTTTTTGCCATGGCGTGCGATTCACCATTTGCATCGCATGGAGCGCGATTGCTAATAGCTGCCCGCTTGGGCGGCTTTTTTTGCCACCGCATGCGATTCACCATTTAGATCGCATGGAGCGCGATTGCTAGTAGCCGCCCGCTCGGGCGGCTTTTTTTGCCACCGCATGCGATTCACCATTTGCATCGCATGGAGCGCGATTGCTAAAAGCCGCCCGCTCGGGCGGCTTTTTTTGCCACCGCATGCGATTCACCATTTAGATCGCATGGAGCGCGGATTATGGTTTAATCATTTGAAGCAATGGGCTCGAGATGGTATGATGTAGGTGTTTTATCGCCAGAGACCGCGAGGCGTCTTTGGCGTTTGTGTTTTAACGTCCTGCAGAAGGGCGTCGTTCTAAAAAAGGTTGTTCCGATGAATGTCATCATCCTCTCACCGCACTATCCCCCAAATCAGATCAATTATGCGCGCGCTGTGAAGCGCCACGGCGATGTAGCCATAGGTATAGGCGATAGTGCTTCGATTAGCGATGAATTGCGCAGTGTGCTCGATGAATACGTCTATATTGCCGATATGACGCAATACGATACGATGCTTCGCTCGGTAGGTTATTTGACGTCGAAATATGGCAAGATCGATCGCATCGATTCGCAGAATGAATTTTGGCTTGGCATTGAATCGCAGTTGCGCGAAGATTTTAATATCACAGGTCAGAAGCCGGCGCAGACCGATATCAATCGTAGCAAGGTTGGAATGAAACGCGTGGCACAGTCGGCGGGTTTGCCCGTGGCTCGTGGCGTCGAGGTCGAATCGCTCGAACAACTGCGTCAATTCATTGGCGAAGTTGGTTTGCCCGTCGTCGTGAAACCCGTCGTCGGCGTTGGGGCGGCAGCGACGTATTGTATATCGCACGAAGATGAAATCGAATCGACATATCATAAAATTCATGGTCGTTATATATGCGAAGAATATATTCGTGGATCGATTGTGACATTCGATGGATTTGTCGATCGCCATGGTCACGTCGAATTTCAAACATCACATGAATATAATTCTGGCGTGATGGAGTGCGTGAACGCAGGACGTTCGATATATTATTATAATGTTACAGATATCGATCCAGCATTGATTGAACTTGGTCATCGTTGTATCGAAGCTTTTGGTGTCCGCGAGAGATTTTTCCATATCGAATGGTTCCGCGTGTCGGAGCATGAATATTGCTTCCTCGAAATCAACGTTCGCCCGCCTGGGTTATATACGATCGATATGATGAATTATTCTGCCGATATCGATTTATATGAAATGTGGGCGGCATCGTTCCACGATGAGTATCCATACCGCGACAATCGATTGATCTATAGTGTGGGTTTTGCGGGTCGTCGTTCAAATGAAGTCTTCAAATATTCAAACGAAGAAATCATACAAATGTATGGCAATGAGATTATCGAACATGCTCCGGTGCCGGGAGCGTTTTCAGATGCCATGGGTGAATATTACTTCATGATACGACATCGAGACGTCGATCGCGTCAGATCGATGTTGAAAGACATACTCGAATTGCGCTAGTAGCTAAAAAATCTGCGCGTATTGCCATTGGCAATAGCGCAGATGCGGAGCCGTATTGAGCCCTTGGGCGAAATAGGCGTAGCCGGAGCCGTATTGAGCCCTTGGGCGAAATAGGCGTAGCCGGAGCCGTATTGAGCCCTTGGGCGAAATAGGCGACGCACAGGCCGCAAAGCGGAGCCGTATTGAGCCCTTGGGCGAAATAGGCGTAGCCGGCGCCGTATTGAGCCCTTGGGCGAAATAGGCGACGAACAGACCGCAATTTGATATATTGACTGAGGATAGTATGGGTATGACTCGACATGAAATTTCATCGCAAGGATCGTATAAGATAGAGCCGTCGTTGGCGAC
>SFMP01000119.1 GCA_004554395.1 Myxococcales bacterium
ATTGATCGGTGGCGTCGTTTTGGAATATCACAATATCGATGCAGGGAATGAATTCAATGGCGGCAAGAAATCGGAGGATCGTCGAAATTACAACAAGATCGATTATTTGACGCCTTCGATCTTCTTGCAAGACGAACAGAGATTTTGGGACGATAGGATCATCTTGACGTTGGGCGGTCGTTTAGACGTCTATAAATCGACGATGGATGAGCGCGATATTGCGCCATCGTGGCGTTTTGCATTTTTGGGAAAATGGACCGATTGGATGACGATGCGTCTTTCGTATGGTTATTCGTTTAAGGAGCCGTCGCTCTACCAATTGTATAGTAGCAATATCGACTACGAAGGGGAGCCCGATCTCAATCCAGAGAAATTGCACAACGTCGAATTGTCGTTTTTGTTTACGCCGTTGTACTTTATGAAGATTCGTCTCGACGGATTTGCATCGTGGATTAGCGATTTGATCGTCGTCAATTACAATACAGATCTTGGCGATAAAGCACATGGGATCGAGGGGCGATATACGCCCAAGCAAGATGGCGATGCGCAGATATACGGTTTTGAATTGAGCCTAGATTCGGCGATTGGTCAGAATTGGAATATCTATACGCACTATAACTTTTTGTATTTGACGGGCGACAAAGATTTGAACTCGGGCGATGCCATGCACCGATTCAAACTGGGGGCGACGTTTATGAACGATTGGGTTACGGCCGACGTCGCGGCGTTCCTCGTCGGTGGATCGCAGAAGATCACTTCTGCGTTTGAACATCGCGGACGATATGCCGTTCCGTTCTATGCGATATTGCAACCGCAAGTGACGGCGCACGTCGGTGCCAATATCGGCGTCATGGTGCAAGGGAGCTATGCGTTTTCGGAGGGCATGCTCGATTCACCGACGAATCGATTCTATTACGAAAAAGAAGGGATACCCGTGAATCGGTATTCGGTGATGTTGTCGTTGATTTATCCGTTCCGGTCAAATTGATCTCACACTTGGTCTGTCGGTCAGCCTTGACCTCACCCCCAGCCTGTCGGCCCCCCCCTCTCCATAAATGGCGAGGGGGAATAGACATCTGCCTACGGCAGATGTGAGAAATTGGCGAGGGGGAATATGACCTCACCCCCGGCCTGTCGGCCCCCCCCTCTCCATAAATGGAGAGGGGGAATTGACGCCCGCGTTGCGGGCGTTTGTGTGTGGGGAGGGGGGATAGATGCCCGCGGGGCGGGCATAATGATGGGGTAGTGTTATTGTGCAGGTGTCCAAGATAGATTGTAGAGTACGATGCGTTTATCGGCTGTCAATGTGAATGCCGTACACGATGAATGATTGATGACGATGGGGGTTTTCTCGCTCGAAGTCAATGCGTCGGCGCAGGTTTTTGATCCGGAATAGGTGACAGATTTCGATGAATTATCGTTGACGCATGTGACTTTGACATTAACACTTTCGTCGTAATTCTTATAGTCGAAATATACCTTCCCTAGGCCGCCTTTGATATTTGAAACTTCAACTTTTGATGTACCAGATTTCGTCGTATTTAGAATGATCCCTTTTAGAGGGTTGCCGTTTTTGTCTTTCGCCTCGCAATTTGCATTTAAGCTCAAATCAGTGCGAGCGGTGACGCTGATCGAATAATCGGGATATGTTTTAGAGCCGACGTTAGTAGTATAGTTGGACGTATTGCTGTCTTTAATCCACATAAAATCGTCGGTATACAATTGGGTTGACGCTTTCTGTTTGCAAGCGTTTTCTTTGCACGTCATTTGAGCGTTATTGCAATCGGCATCTGTGAGGCATTCGACGCATTGGGGCGTTTCGCCATCGAGGCATTTCGATTTATCTTTTGGGCACGGGGTGTTGACGAATTCGCCATTTTGGCAAGTATCGATCGATTCTGCGTCGGATCCGCAACTCGCCTTGCCTTCGGTACATTTTTCAACGCAGTTTTCGGTCGAGATTTGGCAAGAACGACAGACGAGGTTGCCCGAGACGTATTTTGAAGCATCGTATTCGGCGCATTTTGAAACGCCGTTTTTGAACGCGTTGCCGTCGCAAGTTTCGCTACCGGTGATAATCCCGTCGCCACAGTAGACGCATCTGGAAGCGTCGTATTTGCATTCTTTTGTGCAGGGAGCAGTTCCGATGGCGGCAGGGGCGTTTAATAGTTCGGAGCATTCTTTATGACTCGTATTGATGTGATTGTAGTCGCAGATTTCGCCTGGATCGAGATTTCCATTGCCGCAATTGCCCGAATCGGGATCGATTTTGCTACACGAACCGTCGGCGAGTCCAGAGCAATCGTCTTTACATTTTAGGGAATCTTGCGAAATTTGTTGCGCTCCAGATCCGAATGCAACGATGCAGGCATTGGGGACGAAGTTGCTACCATCGCAGATTTCGCCTGGATCGAGTTTTCCGTTGTTACACTTTTTAATCGACGTTTCGCAACCGTCGCTCAATAGTCCGTTGTCGTTGATGTAGCCGTCTTCGCAGACGATTTCGCATTTTTTATTGCTACAATACGAGTCGCGTATGTGTAGTGTTTGATCATTTCGATCGGGACATTTGACACCGCATTCACCGCAATTGTCGGGGTCGTGATTGACATCGAGGCATGTGGTATTGTCGCCAACAGTGCAAGCGATCATCGGAGTAGGACAATTCGATTGACAAGTGCCATCGGAGCAAATCATGTTTTTGCCGCAGCTATTGCCGCATTTGCCGCAATTTGCACTGTCGGTTTTGACATCGACGCAGCTGCCGCTACAACACGTTTTCGAACACGTCTTTCCATCGCAGAGACAGGCGTAGTGAAAGTCTTGATTTTCGCTGATATCGTCTGTGGTATCGGCATCGGGCGCTGAACTCGAATTGATAATAGTATCGGTGATGGGAGAGACGCGATCGCACGATTCAAATTCGCTACACTTGGCTCCGCACGTACTACAATTGCGTTCCGAAGGTGTCACACAAACGCCTTCGCAACAGTGCTGTGAATTGAGGCATTGATAAGTTTTATTATTGAAAACGCACGTTTGATAACGTTGCATATCTTTTAGATCGACTTCATTGGCGCATGAGTAGGCGGCTAAAGTGCAGGCGAGGATCGAGAGAGCGAGTAGTTTTTTCATGACGAACTCCGATAGAAAGACGGTGTAAAAGTCAAGTTTGAATCGAAATTAATCTTCGCAGCGGTTGGCATTTTTTCGGTGTTTGAGTGCGCGCCAACATTCGCGCCCGGTTCTCGCGCTGAGAATTTTGTTGACCGATGCGCCGATGACGATGCCGACGAGTGGGATGTATCGCGTTAGCCGTTTGCAACTCATCATGACGATGACGCGTGCAAGTGTTTTTGCAAGTGTTTTGCTCAGTTCTCGCGTGGAGAATTCGCTCATGGCGAGGTCGATGATATCTTTGAGAGATGGTTCTTTGTCGTAGTCGTATGCTTCTTCGAGCGAAGTGCAAACGAGCAAGAAGTCGATTTTTCGTTCGCGTTGGTCGTCGATATTGAATCCGGCGAGATGCGACAAAGCGAGCGTCATTTCGAGTTCGAATTTGAGGGCGATGATGGCATCGAGAGCGGCGACGCCGAAAATCGACAAGATCGGCCCGACAAATGGGATGAGTCCAGGTATCGCGCTAGCGCCTCCGCCAGCGGCGACGAGATTGGAGTAGTGCATGATGATCATACGAGAGGCGTATTTTTCGCGTTTATGCTCGTCGTTTGTCATTTTTTCGGCACAAAGTACGGCTTTTTCGACGACTTTTTTGATGGAATCGTTCGAAGCGACGAGCTTATCGAGGACGGCGACGGCTTCGCGAGCAGCGTCTTGGGAAATTTGCTTTTTCATGGATACTCCGTTCAATGGAAGAAGAATCAAAGACCGCGCAAGCGCCAAAGCGTACCCGCACGTCGATTGCGACGACTCTATATTGTAGTAGGGAATTGCTTAAAGTGCAAATCTCTAGTCGTTAGAGCTGACGTTACCCTCGCGGGGTGTTGTCGATGTGTGAGTCGTTTGATCTTTATCGGAATTTGTCGATGTTTGTTGATGTGGAAGGACGCCGATGAGAATGGTGCACAAGATGGTGATGGCGCATCCGACGAGGGCCCAGAACGTGGGCAATTCGCTCCAGATGATGAAGGCGATGATGATGCTCGAGAATGTGGAGAGGTAGATAAAGGGGGCGACGATCGTGGCGGGAGCGTAGCGATAAGCCGATGTCATGAGGAGTTGAGCGATGAAAGCGGTGAGACCGGCGCCCATGAGAAAGGCGAAAGTCGTGGCGTCGGGAAGAGTCCAGGGGACGAAGAGCGCCGACCCTGCAGCGGCAAGCGTCGAAACGCCTAGTAACCACATGACGATCGTTTCGGAGGAGTCGGTCTTTTGCAAGACTCGAACGCAAGTATAGGCTAGAGCCGAGAAAATGCCCGATCCGAGCGCGATGAGTGCCGATGGATTGATGCCGCCGAAATCGGGATTGACGATGAGTGCGATCCCAAAAAAGGCAAAGACGACGATGGCATAGATCCACCAATGGAATCGCTCGCGGAGAAAGATGGCAGCAAATATGCATACGAAGATGGGCGATGTTTGGTTGAGGGCATTGGCTAGTCCGAGTTCGAGGCGCGAAATGGCCCAGATATAAGACAAAGCCCCGACGGCGCCCAGAATGCCGCGCAAAGCGAGCAAACTGATTCGATTGCCAAATGTACGCGGGCGCAAGCCCATTGCCGTCATGATGAGGAGGATGAAGAAGCCGACGCCGGTTCGGAAGAAGGCGCATTCGAATGGGTTGACGGTTGCCGTGCAAAACTTCAACAGCACCGAGCTGATGCCGAAGGTGAGGCCTGCGGCGCACATGAGCAAGATGGCTCGGCGTGGGTTATCGGCTCTGGGCGCCGGCACGGTATGGCGTTCGTGCGGCGCATGGATAAACGCGTGAAGGGTAGGCATGGCATGAAGACGGCAAAACGGCTTCGAAGGTCGTTATTTACACGATTTGCAAGATTTGCACGATTTGGCACCACCGCCGCCGCCGCAGCAACCGCCACCGCATTTGGCTGCAATGCCCTCTTTATAATGGCTCGTGATGAAGGCTTCGCCCAGGAGGGTACGCGCGAGCTCGGGTTCGACTTCGAGAAGCGTTTTGAGCCAAAACTGCGAGATGGGGGCAGTATCGTTGCGTTCCAGGAGTGCTTGGATGAGTTTTGTCGCCGTTTCGCGGTCGTAGGCATCCCAAAGCGTTTTGATATAGGCGTTGTATTCGGTCGGGATATCGCTCGTCTTGTCGGCGTCGATGGCGGCGATGAGACCAGAGGGATCGTGTGTTTGGCGCACGACTTTAAATGCCTTCGATTTGGGTGATCCGCTTATCGCCGAGATGATGAGCCATATAATGACGAGGACGATAACTCCGATGAGAACGTAATGGAAATCCATGGGGAAAATACCTCAAAACACTATGGGAAAATTGAAAACGAAAAAAAGATAGAACGAAGAATGTGTTGAATAAAATTCGATAGTTCTGTCGATAGACAAATTTTCTTCGAATGCGTCGATGGCCGTTGCAAAGCCGACTCGATGTTGCAATGCGCGGCATCGAAGCGGAGTAGTGGTTAGTCTTAGAGCCCCTTAAAGTCAAGAAAATCGGGCATTGGTGAGAAATATCGGGCGATAAGCGCGAAATAGCCGCGCCGCGTAGGCGTATTGAGCGCAAAGCGCGAAATAGCCGTAGCCAGAGCCCGTATTGAGTCCTGTAAAGAGCGAGATAGGGCGACAAGAGGCGTATTGGCGTGAGCCAATAGCCGATAAGCGCGGTGTATTGAGCGCAAAGCGCGAAATAGCCGCGCCGCGTAGGCGTATTGAGCGCAAAGCGCGAAATAGCCGTAGCCCCAAAAAAAAGCGCCATTGGGGGGAATCCGACGGCGCGAAAGTGGGGGGGGGCATGTGCGATTACGTTTTGACGGCGCTACTCATCGAGAAGATGGGGAGGTACATGCCGATGAGCATGCCGCCGACGAGTACGGCGATGAGGCACATCATGGCGGGTTCGATGAGGGCCATCATGCCGCCGATGGCGTCGTCGACTTCTTCGTCGTAGAAATCGGCGATTTTGTTGAGCATGGTGTCGAGAGCGCCCGTTTCTTCGCCGACGCGTATCATTTGCACGACCATGTTGGGGAAGATGCCGGTGATGGCGAGTGGGTCGGCGAGAGTGGAACCTTCGGAGAGGCGTTGTCGAGCGAATTTGATGGCTTCGCGGATGACGGTGTTGGAGATGGAGTTGCTGACGATTTCGAGGGCGTCGAGGAGTGGGACGCCGGAGGAGAGCATGGTGCCGAGCGTGCGTGTGAATGTGGAGACGGCGGATTTTCGGATGACGTTGCCGACGCCGGGCATGTTGAGGAGTAGGGCGTCGACGATGCGGCGGACTTGGTAGGCTTGTAGCGAAAGGTAGCCGACGGTTGGGACGATGACGAGTGTGGCTATGATATACCAAATGTTATCGACGACCCAATCGGAGGCATCGATGAGGAATTGCGTGAGTGCTGGGAGCTCGCCACCCATCGACGAGAACATGTCTTGGAAAGTCGGGATGACTTTGAGGAGCATGAAGATGAGGATGATGATGGCGACGATGAGGGTGCCGATGGGGTAGGTGAGTGCGCCTTTGATTTTACGGCGCATGGCGTCGGCTTTTTCAATTTGGACGCACAGACGCGCCAAGATCGTATCGAGGACGCCGCCGACTTCGCCGGCGGTGACGAGAGAGGAATAGAGGGGCGGGAAGACGCCAGGATGTTTTCGGAGTGCGTCGCCGAATGTCATACCCGTTTCGACGTCGGTTTTGATGGCGAGTTGAATGCGTTTGAAGTGCGGATTGACTTCTTGGCTCGAGAGGAGGTCGAGGGCTTGAACGATGGGCAGACCTGCGTCGATCATGGTCGAGAGCTGACGCGAAAAGACGACGAGTTCGCGGCTTGAAACGCCGCTGGAGCCCGGGAAAGGCGGCAAAACGATGTCTTTAGGCTTTGGCGCGATCGAGAGAACGGTTAGCCCGTTTGCATTGAGGCGCTGTGTGGCGGCGTCGGGGCTTGGCGCATCGATTTCGCCACGCTTCGAAACGCCGGTTTGATTAAATCGGGCTTTGTATTTGTAAGTTGCCATAGGGACTCCAGCGCTGGTTTGCGATAAAATAGGGTGAAATGGTGGAATGATGTCGGTTTAACGGACAATCCGTAAGATAAATGGAGCGTTGCAGGCGAAAAAGTCGCCAAAATCAAGGGATAAAGTCTACACCGATGATTTGTTTGAGTTCGGCGGGGTCGCTCGAATGAGCGAAGGCTTCTTCGGGCGTAATTTTGTCGTTTAAGACGAGGTCGCCGAGAGCTTGGTTCATCGTCTGCATGCTCGTTTTAGCGCGATTGAGCTGAATCGTCGAATAAATCATGTGCGTTTTGTCGTCGCGGATGAGGTTTCGAATGCCCGGTGTGGCGACGAGAATTTCGAGTGCAATCGATCGGCCCTTTCCCGAGGCATTGAGCAGAAGTTGTTGGCAGACGACGCCTTCGAGCACGAACGAGAGCTGAGTTCGGATTTGGTCGTGTTGCGTGGCCGGAAAGACGTCGACGATTCGATTGACGGTTTGGGCACAGCTGTTGGTGTGTAGCGTCGAGAGCACGAGATGCCCCGTTTCGGCGATGACGAGCGCCGTTTCGATCGATTCGCGGTCGCGCAACTCGCCCATGAGCACGACGTCTGGGTCTTGCCTCAGAATGTAATGAATCGCGCGATGAAAACTCGCCGTGTCGGTGCCGACTTCGCGTTGATTGACGAGGCATTGTCGATTCTGGTGAATGTATTCGATGGGGTCTTCGATGGTGATGATGTGTTTTTTGTAGTTTCGATTGATGTGGTCGATCATCGCCGCGAGCGTCGTCGATTTGCCCGATCCCGTAGGCCCAGTGACGAGGACGAGCCCGCGCGGGAGCTCGGAAAACTCGCGCAAAATCGGCGGCAGCGACAGCTCTTCGAACGAGCGAATGCGATTGGGAATGTATCGGAACGCGCCGGCGACCGATCCACGCTGAACAAAAATGTTACCACGGAATCGTCCGACGTTGTCGATGCCAAACGAGAAGTCGAGTTCGTTTTCGGCGTCGAATCGTTGCCGTTGTTCGTCGTCGAGCAGACTCAAGCACAGGGCGCGCGTCTGCGCGGGCGTTAGCACATCGGCCTTGATGGGCAAGAGAATGCCGTCGATGCGCAGTTTCGGCGGAGAATTCGTCGATATGTGCAAATCGCTCGCATTTTGGCTGACCATCAGCGAAAGCAACTGGTGCATCATTGTACGAACTTGTTCCATGGTTGTTGCCTTAAGATGTTGAATTTATTGAGTTTTATGCTTTAGCGCACGACAGAAATTGCGCCAGCCACGCGATCGTGCCCGGCAAACATGCGCCAAAGTGATGCGCCTCGCACATCGCGCCCACCTTATCACATTGTGCGGCGCGTGTCGATCATCTGTGTTCGCGTCGGTCGTGTCGGTTTTTGTGGTGGCGGCTATTTCGCTATCGCTCAATACGCCTTTTTGAGGCGGCTATTTCGCTATCGCTCAATACGCCTTTTTGAGGCGGCTATTTCGCTATCGCTCAATACGCCTTTTTGAGGCG
>SFMP01000120.1 GCA_004554395.1 Myxococcales bacterium
AGAAGTTTTTTTTCTGAAGTAGTTTTTTTCTAGGGGAGGGAGGAAAAGTCCAACGTGCGCGTATTGAGCCCAACGGGCGAAATAGCGCACGTGCGGAGCCGTATTGAGCGATAGCGAAATAGGCGTAGCAAGAGCCCGTATTGAGCGATAGCGAAATAGGGCGACCCCAAAGATGCATTTTCGTCAGTTTGATGCGAATTCAAGGAAGCTTGCCCAAGAGCGGCGGGGGCGTACTACAGTACGTTCCCGCCGCCTGCGTGGCGACGCTGACGCAGAAGTCGCGCAAAATGGCGAAAATGCCAGAGCCCGTATTGAGCGATAGCGAAATAGGGCGACCCAAACAAAAGAAAAAAGCACGACTATTAATGGATATAGACATGCAATAGATATGCTCAATATAGATATGCTCAACGCATGCGAAATGCGCTCAAATGTGGCTCTGCGCTTACGCCTGCCGTGCGGACGATTGGATTGAATCTCCCTCACCGTGACTGGCGAGGGAGTGTGTGAGTGCGAGGGCAAATAGTGAATCACGCGCACGACTGGTGCAAATGGCGTGTGGCTAGAGGTATTTATTGGCGAGGTTGTAGTAGTTCAAGCGGCTATCGTAGCCGTTATAACCGCCATTGATCGCCTTCGTAAGGCCTCTGAAATCGTAGTTATCGCAATAGGAATTTAGATTGCATTTGTTCCAATACCATGCCGAGACTTTGAAGGCGATATCGGGATTTTCCGAGACGATTTTTGGATTGCTGACGAGGTCGATGCCCAAATCTTTGCTCGCTCGTGTATAGTTATAGCGCCCCGTCAATTGGATAGCACCGCGGCCTTTGAAGCGGACGCCGTCGCCGGGGCGCGTATTGCCCAAGTCTGTACGGCCTTCATAGGCTTTACCACTGGCGTATTCTTCGAGCGTATTGAAATGATCGCTTTCGTGCGCCAATTGGGCGATATAGCAGCAAGCGCGTTGCTTCGTCGTAATCGACGCCTCGCCCATCGATTTGACGAGCGGTGAATAGTATTTGACGGCGCCTTTGGCGACTTTGGCGAGCTTTTTTTGATCGAGATTAAACGCCCCACCCGTGCCGGGCTTGTAGTTCGACGACGTATCTTTGGCAGGTGTGCTGGGCTTTTTCGACGTCAGATATTGCATACTGACACAAGCTTTGCCCGATCCGTATTGAATGCGAGCCCAACCACTTGCTTCGCCGAGTACGGTAACGGCTTGCCCGCGACTTAACGAACCGATAATGCTATCGTTTGTGCTCCCGCCCGAGCGAACGTTTAGTGACGTCGCCGTGACGTACATCGTCTTTTCGGTTCCCGACGGCTTGTTGTTTGTGACTTTTGCCGACGTCGTTTGCGTATACTTCTGCGAGATCCAGCCCGTTTGCCCACGGAATGAAATTTGAAGCCAACCGTTTTTGGCTTTGGAATAGGCGACGACTTGACCTTTGCTCAGCGTACCCAAAACGCCATACGACGTGCCAGCGCCTTGGCGTACGTTGAGTGCTTGCGCGGTGATTTTTACTTTGCCCGAACTCGCCGTTGCGCCAGCCTGAGCCGTCGAACCGCCCGACGTCGAGCCATTGGGGATGATGATCTTTTGCCCGACGTTAATGCGAGAGGGGTTGGCGATGTTGTTGTACTTCGCCAGAGCAGTATACCCACCTTTGACGTTGTAGCGAGCCGAAATCTGAGACAGCGTATCGCCTGGTTTCACGACATAAACTTCCGACATGGTTTGTCTCCTCATCGAGAATCGATCCGACTCTGCGGAGAACACCACCGCAAAGCGGATCTATTTTACTGCGTCGATTATAGCACAATTTTGCATCCGCCATAAGAATTTTGGACTTTATTCGAGACATTTCGCGTGGTGCGTAGAAGCCACACAATCACCTTGGGGCAAATTCTATTGGTAGTGGCGTTAGGCGACAGCAAGTGTTCCATGTCGATATTTTTTTTGTTAGAAAAGAGTTACATTTTTTTTTTTTATGATGCCATGGATTTATGGCTAGTTAGTGGTTGTGAATCGTGACATAAACCAACACAATGGAGGACTAATCGTGTTTGAAGAGAGAAAATACAAAGATACAATCGTCACAATGACAAGCTCACCGTGGAGAACATGGAGTTTATTCGTAACAATGGAGAAAAGGAGATCTGGTCTCTTCAAGATATTCGGACGAGAAGTGAGACGATGATCAACGCCATTTTCGATTATATTCGATCGGGTATTAGCGAAGGAATTGGCAGATGAAAAATTGCTGGTGATATTGCCTCGCGCTCGCTGCGACTATGTTTATCGCGTATGCTCGCAGTTTTAGCGCGAGCATAGCCGCGGCACGGGCGCGAATTGCACCCAATGGGCGAGGTGCTATGAGCGCGACGACGATCGGTTCCCAACGGCTTGTTGTTCGCTACATTTCCGCAATCGTTTGCGTGAACTCCTGCATAATCCAGCCTTCTTCCCCATGGAATGAAATCTGAAGCCAACCATTTTTAGCTTTGGAATAGGCGACGACTTCACCTTCGCTCAACGTCCCCAAAACGCCACTCGACCGACTTGCGCCTTGACGTACATTGAGAGAGAAATCTCTCGCCAGTCGGCCAAGAAATCACTCGCGATAGCGAGTTCTATGGTTGAGCTGTTTTGGCACTGTAGGATAAAGGGATTTCTGTAAAGAAACGCCGATCTAAACAGGCTTCTGGGAGGATGATGTTATAGCTATTGCGCGCTAATGAGCGCTCGGGATAAATGTCTTTCATAGCCAGTTCCACCAATTCGGTACAATAGAGTTCTGAGCTAGAGTCTGTATCGAATTTCCAATCGAATGGGCGTCCGAGATACTTTTTTGCCTCCGATACAAATCGATTTGGATCGGCATCGCGCAAACGGCTAACGCCGATGTCGACGGATTCTCCGACGAATTGTTCCAAAGACACGATGGAGACCATTCCATCGCCGGTATGGTCGTCGCCTTCGGCGTGGAGCACCGAAACCGTGCCTTGTTCGTCTACGAGGACAATTCCGACATGAGAAAAACGTTTATCGTTGGTATTGCTTTGGCGGAAGCGTTCTGACCAGAAACCGATTCCCGAGCGCAGAATGATGTCACCATTTTTTAAATGCGGTTGAATTCCAGACACATCTGGCGGTGGCGGAAATTGTTTATAATGGTAAAAGTAGATCATATCTACGCCAAGCGCCGAGAATCCAACCAGAATCACCAACAACGGGATGCCAATGAAATAAAAAATGCTACGTTTGACAGTTTTTTTCATTCTTTTGCAATCTCTGTTCGATACTTGAGATTGCGTTATTTCTCGATATCGACTTTCCAATCGCCATTGACTTTTTTGAGGATCATTGGATCCTTACCCTCTTTAGAATAGATTTTGGCGACATCGCCATCGATTTCTACACGAGCATTCTCGATTTCTTCGAGACCTTCCTTTAGATCACTACTTTTAGAAGTATCTTCGCCGAGATTATCGCCGAGATTTATCATAGAAGCGGCAAAACCATTGAGAGCATGCGTTCTCGAAGTGGAATACTTGTTAGCTTCTTCGACATCACCATTGCTCAGTGCTTGCACATATTTTTTAGCAACAGTTTTTGGGGAATCGCTACATCCCACCATCAAAAGGGCAAATGCGAGAAACATAAACACGAGAGAAAATGCTTTTTTCATCTTGATTTCCTTTCAATTGATTCAGTTTTCATCCGAAACATCCCCATGACGCATCGGTATTGTATGATCCGATAGACTCCGGCTATTGTCAAGTGAATATGCACAAAAAAACAGGGTTCCAGAACTCGAGAAACATCGCGACTTGTGAGAAAGAAACGCCGAATCGGTGAACTATTTTTCACAAAACGACGCATTTGGATCGAAGCTGTGTAGAACTCGGATCGCGCCATGGCGAGCGCTATGCCATGGCGCCACGAACGAGGCTTTTCTCGGCATCGCTCAACTGCAAGTAGCGCATGGCATCTTCGAGCGATTTCTTCTCATTCGACATGATCCGTCGCGTTATCTCCATCAACTGCTCGAGTTTGCCTTTGATTCGGCCACGTTTTTCGCCGCGTTTCTCACCATCTTCGCGCCCCAATTCCTCCCCACTTTTGAGTCCTTCCTCGAAAATTCTTTGCGTAAAAGTATCCATTGTCTTTAGCTCCTGTTGTTTGACCGTTGCGAATTGTTTTGCGACGACTTCATCTTTCATTTCGCTTGCATCGGTGCACGAGAAGTCGTGCGATATTTTACCAACAGGCGAATCGTCGTGCAAACTGCCATTGACGAAGTAGATGCGCGTTCCTATGCCCAAATCACGATTTGCATCATCTTTGAGTTTTCACTACTAGGTGATTGTCGCATAAAAGAGCGCGATACGGCAACAAAAAAAAAGATAGTTTTTTGTGCACACGAGTATTTTCGAAGCCAAAACGATCGAGACGTCTTTCGTTTCGCTTGCATCGATAGTCGAGAAATCGTGCGGAATTGTTACCGAAGGGCATATCGTCGAGAGAACAGCCAAAGGTTGCGCGTATTGCCGCCGGCAATAGCGCAACTGCGTAGGCGTATGCGCGCAGGGCGCCAGCCCGAGCACATAGCCGGAGCCAAAGCGCCGTATGGAGCGATAGCGAAATAGGCGCGAAAAGAGCCCGTATTGAGCGATAGCGAAATAGGGCGATAAAAGCCCGTATTGAGCGATAGCGAAATAGGGCGATAAAAGCCCGTATTGAGCGATAGCGAAATAGGCGCGAAAAGAGCCCGTATTGAGCGATAGCGAAATAGGGCGACAAAAGCCCGTATTGAGCGATAGCGAAATAGGGCGACAAAAAACACGAAAACAAAAGAGCCAAAACGAGGCGGTGCGTGGGCGCACGTTATGCGGCGTTTATGGATGGTCGAAAGGGGCGCAAAAAAGGGGCTCACCATGCGGCGCGGCGAAAAACGATGCAGAAAAAAAGTGCGCGCGGCGAAAAAATGGTAGGACACGAGGGCGGAAAACTCGTATTTGAAATTTGCGTCGGTATGAAGTAAACGCACGGCGCTTTTTTGGACGTTTGGCGCGACGCCGAATCCGAGGGTCGTAGAGGAGTGCGTAATGACGAAATCACTGGTGATACTCGAATCGCCGAATAAAATTAAGGCGTACCAATCATTTTTGGGTAATGATTTCAAGGTAATCGCGAGCAAGGGGCATGTGAAAGACTTGCCGAAGCAGCGCCTTGGAATCGACATCGAACACGGTTTTGAGCCGCAATACATCAACAAATCGGAGCAGACGCGGACGATTGCAGAAATCAAGCGTTGTGCGCAAGAGGCCGACGTCATTTATTTGGCGACAGACCCCGACCGCGAGGGGGAGGCGATTGCGTATCACATTGCCGAGATCATTCGGGGGGTGAAGAAGAACCCGAAGATTTTGCGGATTTTGCCGCAGGAAATCAGCAAGAAGGCGATTTTGCACGAGATTGCGAATCCGACGCAAATCGACCAAAACAAGTACGATAGCCAGCAGGCGCGGCGCGTTTTGGATCGGCTCGTCGGTTACAAGATCAGCCCGATTTTGTGGGAGAAGATAAAGCGAGGACTGTCGGCGGGGCGCGTGCAGTCGGTGGCGTTGCGCCTCATCGTCGACCGCGAGAAGGCGATTGCGGCGTATAAGAAGATCGAATATTGGAAGATTTTTGCCAATCTCGAGACGCAGAAAAAGGAGGCGCTGACGGCGCAGCTCGTGCGAGATGGGCGGCAAACGATTTATGCCGATTCGGCGACGGTCGAGAAGAATCATCCGCGCGGCGTCATTCAAAATGGCGAAGAAGCGCAGCGCTATGTCGAGCGTTCGAAAGGGGCGCCGTTTATCGTGTCGGAAGTCGACACCGAACGACGCGAATCGAAGACGAACCCGCCGTTTTCGACGGCGGATTTGTTGCGTTGCGCGGCGAGCCAGCTCGGGTTTTCGTCGCAGAAGACGTCGAGAATCGCGCAGGCGTTGTTCGAATCGGTCGATATTGCCGATGGCCCCGTCGGTTTGATTACGTATATCCGTACCGACTCGGTTCGCGTTTCGGATGAGGCGATGGATGCGTGCCGACAATATATCGCTGAGAATTACGGGGCGCAATACGTGCCGGCAAAACCCATCCGCCACGAATTGGCCGAGACATCGAAAAAGAAGGCGGCGGTCAAGATCCAAGACGCACACGAGGCGATACGCCCGACCGATGTCAACCGAACGCCCGAATCGGTCAAACCGTATCTCAAAGATAAAGACCACTATCGCCTATATGACTTGATTTGGCGCCGTTTCGTCGCCTCGCAAATGACACCTGCCGTTTCGGATGTGACGACGATTTGGATTGGCAATGGCGATTTGACGTATCGCATTTCGGGGGCTGTGCCTCGATTCCCTGGGTTTAAGCGCGTTTTGTTGCACCAAGATGTCGACGAAAAGAGCGGCGATACGCAAGAAATGACGTTGCCCGATGTCAAAAAAGGCGACGTGCTCGATTGTAAAAAAATCGAGCCAAAACAGATGTATACGCAGCCGCCGAAGCGCTACACCGAGGCGACGTTTATCAAAGAGCTCAAAGATCGCGGCATCGGGCGCCCGTCGACGCTGACGGCAACGGTCAACACGATTCTCAATCGAGAATACGTCAAAAAAGAAGCCGACGGCTATGCACCGACCGAACTCGGCGTGCTCGTCACCGACATGCTCGTCGAGAGCTTCCCCGATATCCTCGAAATCGAATACACCAAAGATATGGAAGACCGCCTCGAGACGATTGCCGCTGGCGATCAATCGTGGCGACAAACGCTCGCCGAATTCTACGAACCGTTTTCGAAAGAACTCGAACGCGCACACTCACAGATGCGCAATATCAAAGCAGAATCCGAGCAAACCGATATTGCATGCGAAAAATGCGGCAATCCGATGGTCGTCAAATGGGGTAAAAATGGGCACTTCTTGGCGTGCTCGAATTACCCGGCGTGCAAAAATACGAAAGATTTTGAGCGACAACCCGATGGAAAGATCGTCGCCAAAGAAAAAGTCGTCGAATATCGCGGCGAATGCCCAGAATGCCATCGCCCGATGGTCATAAAAAATGGGCGCAATGGGCGGTTCTTGGCGTGCTCGGGCTACCCCGAATGCAAACACACCGAGGCGATCCCCCTCAACGTCAAATGCCCCAAATGCAAAGAAGGCACGATCGTCATCAAACACGCCAAAAAAGGCACGAAGATCTTTTATGGTTGCAACCGCTACCCCGAGTGCGATTTTTCGACGTGGAACGAACCGACAAACGAAATGTGCCCGAACTGCAATCAGAGCTGCTTAGAAATCGTCAGGCGCGGAAAGGCAGAATCGCTACTCTGCCCCAATTGCGCCTACTCTCGACAAAATTCGTAGTCCAATCATTGCTCTGGGCTACGATTAAAGCCCAGAGCCGAAAAACGGCGTAGCCATTTCATCGACTTTGCGCCGATTCCCCATCCTCTTATATCATGGCTCGATGGGGAATTGGAGAGTGAGGCGTTAATGCCCCAGCAAACGGCGTAGCCATTTCATCTTTTTTTCGGTGTAGGGTGGGTATTTGATCGAAAAATCGAATCGCGATCCCGACGATTGATAAAAGTCCGATCGCAAGTGGCTAAACGCCTCGAATCCGGCATATCCGTGACTATAACCGTGCCCGCTGTCGCCGACGCCGCCAAACTGCAAATCGATATTGGCGAGCTGGATGAGAGCGTCGTTGTGAACAAAGCCGCCGCAGCGCAGGCGCCGGAATGCTCGAACATCTTTTTTGCTATCGCTAAAGAGATATGCCGCCAGAGGCAACGGGTGCTGCTCGATGGCATCGATTATCGCATCGGGCAAGATGCCGTCTTCGGCGACGATAATCGGCAAAATCGGCCCAAAGATCTCGTCGCGCATTATCGGGTGGTCGGGCGTGACTTCGATGAGCGTCGGCGCAAAGACGAGCGACTCGGCTTGGCGCGCACCACCATATATAATGTGTTCGCCGTGACCCAAGAGCCGCTCCAGGCGCTCGAAATGGCGCGCGTTGATAATGTGAGCCATCGATTGCGGGGCGTTTTCGGGGCCATACATCGACGAAATCGACTTTTTAAGTGCCGAAATCAGCCCATCTCGCAGGCGTTTTTCGACGACGACGTAATCGGGCGCAACGCACGTCTGCCCTGCATTGACGAACTTCGCAAACGCGATCCGCCGCGCCGCCGACTCGACATCGCCACAGCGCACGACGATACACGGCGATTTGCCCCCCAATTCGAGCACCGTCGGCGTGAGGTGCTCGGCCGCCGCATGCGCAATGACTTTTGCCGTGCGCGTACTCCCCGTAAAAAAGATGAAATCGAACTTCTGCGCCAAGATTTCGGTCGTTTCGGACACGCCCCCCTCGACGACCGCAACGACATCACTGCCGATCACCTTGGGCAAATGCTCGGCGAGCCAATGCGACGTCGCAGGCGCAAACTCCGACGGCTTGACGACCGCCACATTGCCCGCACTCAAAGCCGCCACGAGCGGCGACAAACTCAGCTGAATCGGATAATTCCAAGGGCTAATGATGAGCACCAGACCACGCGGCTGCGCCACCAGCCTCGATTTCCCAGGGAACATAAACAGCGGCGTGCGCACCGACTTGTCGCGCATCCAGCGATCGATATGCCGCAACGCATGCGCAATTTCGCGCTCGACAAAGCCAATCTCCGTCAGCCATGCCTCCTCGGCCGACTTCCCCAAATCCGCCTTCAACGCACTCTCGAGCGCCCCGCGCTCAGCCTCCAAACACGCCGCCAACCGCCTCAAACGCTCCTTGCGAAACGCCACATCAAACGTCGCCCCCGTCGAATACAACTTGCGCAATTCTTCAAACATGCTCTCCCCTCCACATTAAGGTGTGAGCCAACATTTTAACCGATTTTTCTGCAATTTCCTCTTTTTTTACTATGCCTGTTGCGCCACCGGCGCAATACGGCATAGATTGCGCTATTGCCCGACGGGGCAATACGCGCAATTCGAGGCACGGCTATTGCCAAAAAGGGCAATACGCCGTGCTTGGCGCGGCTATTGCTTGCAGCAATACGCCGCTCTTTGCGCCTATTGCGCCGGCTGGCGCAATAGGACTCGGGTTGCGCTATTGCCCGACGGGGCAATACGCGCAACTTGGGGCACGGCTATTGCCCAAAAGGGCAATACGCCGCGCCCGCGTTTTGCATGCGCGAGCCATACTCGGGCTTCGCATCGCGTGCCTTTGCATTTTTCGAAGCTATATCCATGATAAATAGCACATCATTCTAAAAATACACATTCCATCGAATTTTATTCACTTTCCAATCGCACCAACCAAAGGAAATCTCATGAATCCCACCGCCATTTTACTCCTCCATTGCCCCGATACGACGGGGATTATCTCCGAAATCACGCGCTTTATCACAGATAACGGCGGCAATATCGTCGACATCGATCAATTCGTCGATCACATCGAGGGCATGTTCTTTATGCGCATCGAATGGGAACTCGATCATTTTGCCATCGAACGCGACAAAATCGCCGAAATCCTCGACACACTCTATGCGAAGCGATTCAACGCCAAATGCAATCTCTACTTTAGCGACATACCACCGCGCATGGCGATTTTCGTCAGCAAGATGGGGCATTGCCTCTACGATTTGTTGGCGCGATACCAATCAGGCGAGTGGCGCGTCGAAATACCATGCATCATCAGCAATCACGAAGATATGCGCCACGTCGCCGAACAATTCAGCATTCCCTACTACGTCTTCCCCATCGAAAAAGATAAATCAAACGTCGCCCAAGTCGAAGCCGCCGAACTCGAACTCCTCCGACGCGAACGCATCTCGTTCATCGTACTCGCTCGCTACATGCAAATCATCACCGATGGGCTCATCGCGGCGTATCCCAATCGCATCATCAACATACACCATTCATTTTTGCCCGCATTCGTCGGCGCAAAGCCATATCACCAAGCATGGACACGAGGCGTCAAGATCATCGGCGCAACGAGCCACTACGTCACCGCCGAACTCGACGCCGGCCCCATCATCGAACAAGACGTCGTCCGCATTACACATCGCGATACGCCACAATCCCTCGTCAAAAAAGGACGAGATCTTGAAAAAATCGTTCTCGCTCGCGCCGTCACTCAACACATCGAACGACGAATCCTCACCTACGACAACAAAACCGTCATTCTCAACTAGCGTTCTTTTCTTCTAACCCTACTATTCAATTCTCCCATAGGCCAAAGCCATAGGTTTCTAAGCCCAATACGAAAAAAGCGCCCCACTTGGGGGCGCTTTTCTTTAGCCATACAAAGGCCGACTATTCATCGTCGTCATCGTCATCGTCGTCGTCGTCATCATCACCGACTCTGTCAATAATATCATTGATGTCGGATTGCGCGATAGCTGGAACGAGCCAGCCAAAACTGCAGAGGCTGAGAACTAAGAATACAATGCTTCTATCTTCGCGCCCCCCTGCCTTTCTGATCTCTTTACCGAGTAGGTAAAACCAGTAGATACCATAAATACCAAATGTCACCATCGAGAGTATGATGGTAGTCAAACCCGACGAT
>SFMP01000121.1 GCA_004554395.1 Myxococcales bacterium
ATGCGTATTCAAGGCGGCTAGACCGATGGCAAGGGGGCGTACTAAGGTACGTTCCCGCCGCCAGCGTGGCGACGCCAACGCAGAAGACGCGCAAAATGGCAAAAAGCAAAAGCCCGTATTGCCCAACGGGCAACAGGGCGAAAAAGAGCCCGTATTGCCCAGCGGGCAACAGGGCGAAAATAACAAAAAAAAGCGCAACCCCAATGTTGCGCCGTCAAAGTTGAGCCCGCGTCGTGGGCTATTTGCAGTTGTACTGCCCGTCGGGGCACTTAAATCGCACGTGGAAGTGGTTTTTGTGGCCGGGCCAATGGCGCAAGAGGGCGCTCGACGAATTCGAGTGGCGCGGGATGGAGAAGAAATATTCGCGTTGCTCGGGCGTCAATTTGGGCGCAGCGTATTGGTAGAGTAGCTTTTGGACGGCGTTATCGACGTAGATGACTTGGACCGAGCCCGTGCGAGCGAGTTGTTCGACGAGGAACCACGTCTTTTCGACGTCGAGGTTGGAACGCGAGGCGCGTGTGAAGTGTTGTTTGGCGCTTTGTGCGGTGGCGGCGGTGTGAGCGAAGCCGAAATCGACGTCGCGCCCAGATTGGTGCGATTTATGGGGCTTGAGCTTGCCGCCGTTTTGCTTCGACAAATCGCCGACGTTAATCGCGGGTGCCGTGGGGAATGCTTGGGCGTAGTTGGCAAAGACGGTGACGAGGGCGCGAATCGTCGTGTCGTTGCCCCATGAGTTGGGGCGATGGTCGCGCAAAAAGAAGCCGGCGCCTTCGGGCATCGGACGCGAGTGATACATGCGGCCTTTATTCGCTCGCCCGCGCGAAATGGGGGCTGGCGTCGACGACGAACGACTGTTGACGACGACTTTATCGCCTTTGTTCAGAATCGAATTTTCATCGAGATTTGGATTGAGCGACAGAAGATTCTTCGGTCGAATTCCCCAATGCGATGCCAAACTTCGAACTGAAGCGCCATCACTCGCCACTGTGTATTCGGTCACATCGTCGAGTGGGAGCAATGCCAAGCACTTCATAAACCCGCAAGCGGGCGACGTTTGACCTGCGACGGGCTTGTCGGTCGATGGCGCCTCGTCGGTATCTATGTCATCGATATCCATATGATCGACACCGATTTTGGCATCGTTTCGATGCGTCGCTTGGAGTGTAGCAGCGGTTTGGGTGCTGTGCGGTTGTGCCGTTTCGGATCGCGTGCCATCGTGGGCCGACGAAAGCGGCGACTGTGTAGCATCGAGCGAAATGGGTTTCGCTTCGATGGCAAAGGGGACAAAACAAAGCAATAATGCGGCGATGAAAAGACCTAGGCGATGCATTCTTCGATTCTGTATGTGCACACTCAATTCTCCTTGCAAAAGCCCCCCGATTTTTATCGGCGCGCAAGTTGCCCGAAGTTGACGCTTTGTGCAAGAAAGAATTTATCGACGTTGTGCAAATCGCGTCTACTTTGTCGCATTGTGTATCGAAAGTCGCTGTTTTTAGCGCTCTTTTTGACACTCGCCGTTTCGATAAACTGACATTTTTGTCGCATTTGCGTTTTGAGATGTTGCACAAAGCGCGAAATTGTGCCATATGGAGCGCGGTTGGTCAAAAATCCGACCTTTTGACGTAATTTGGACGCGGGGCGTGCGCAAAACGTGGCGCACGGCTTACGGGGGATTGACGGAGATAGAATGGAAACACCAGGTTTATTGCTCAAGCGCGAACGCGAGGCTCGCGGTTTGACGATCGCAGAACTCGCGCGAATTACGCGTATTTCGGAGACGGCGCTTGAGAATATCGAAAAAAATGCTTTTGACGAATTCCCTGCGCAAGTCTTTGTTCGCGGCTTTTTGAGAAATTATGCGCGACAACTTTCGATTCCTGCCGAAGAAATCATGGAATCTTACGATGCGTGGATGCGTCAGTCGAACGCCCAAGTGGCGACGCCTTCTGTCGTCGAAGTCGCCCAAATTGCACCGGCAAACTACGACGAAGAAGTCGCTTCGCAAGCGACGCAACGCGTTCCCGAGCACTCGATGCGCTTTGCCTATGTCGCCATTCTCTTCATCGCCATCGCCAGCGTTGGCTTGAGTTTGTTGTTCATGGGCACGGGCGAGGCCGAAGAAGGCGATGTCGATTTCATGATTCAGCCCAATGCAGCGGCTGAATCCCCCTTCCTCATCTCGAATGGATCGCAAGGCTGGGTCGTCGAATAATTTTCTTTCTAGTGGCGTTTTCGCTTGACTTTTGCAAAAAAAGCGAGTATTAGCGCCACCGTTTTTGGGGCTGTAGCTCAGTTGGGAGAGCGCTAGAATCGCACTCTAGAGGTCATCGGTTCGATCCCGTTCAGCTCCATATCGCTTTGGCGAAATCATCCTCATTTTGGGGCTGTAGCTCAGTTGGGAGAGCGCTAGAATCGCACTCTAGAGGTCATCGGTTCGATCCCGTTCAGCTCCATATTCGATTTCGCCCTTTGGGGCTGTAGCTCAGTTGGGAGAGCGCTAGAATCGCACTCTAGAGGTCATCGGTTCGATCCCGTTCAGCTCCATTCTTTTTTTTAGCCGCACCTCGATCATGCGGTTTTGTCGTTTTTCTGCACCCAGCTGTGCGATTTTGGCCCTCCCCTGCGGGGGGCTGTCGTTTTTTCCGCACACCGATCGTGCGGTTTTATCGTTTTTCTGCACCCAGCTGTGCGATTTTGGCCCCCCCTGCGGGGGGCTGTCGTTTTCCCGCACCCCAATCGTGCGGTTTTGTCGTTTTTCTGCACTCTGTTGCGCGATTTTGGCCACCCCTGCGGGGGGCTGTCGTTTTCCCGCACCCCGATCGTGCGGTTTTGTCGTTTTTCTGCACCCAGCTGTGCGATTTTGGCCCCCCTCTGCGGGGGGCTGTCGTTTTTTCCGCCCCCCGATCGTGCGGTTGTTTAGTAGCCCCCGCAAGCGGGGGCTACAAAAACAGCAAACTCGCCTTTTCCCATCATTCGATTTGACGTATCGCATTCTATGCTTAAACCTACGCAAGCGTAAGTAGCTCACAGAAGACTATTTTGCGTCTCAAATTATCGAGTGAACAGCTCGCCATCATGCGATCGGTCCACAACACGCCACGAAGGACACAGAAAAAAATGCGAGTACTAGATCAACAGGTATTTAGAGGAGAACGCGCACTCTTTCATGCACGCGACTTGAGCATCCATCATGGGCTCTTCGAAGACGGCGAATCGCCGCTCAAAGAGAGTCGCGACATCGAACTATACAACACGATGTTCAAATGGAAATACCCCCTTTGGTATGCCCACCACATTCGGCTCTACGATTGTTCGCTCTTCGAAATGGCGCGTGCGGGGATTTGGTATACCGACGATATCGAGATGAAAAACACCGTCATCGAAGCGCCTAAGGCGTTCCGTCGATGCGACGGCGTGCGGCTCGATCGCGTCCAGTTTTCAAACGCCGAAGAAACGCTCTGGAACTGCAAAAACGTCGAGCTCAAAGACGTCTTCGCTCGCGGTAATTACTTCGCCATGGGGAGCGAAAACATCGATATCGACGGATTTGAACTCGTCGGCAATTATTCGTTCGATGGATGCAAAAACGTCCACGTCAAGAATGCCAAACTCCTTTCGAAAGACGCTTTTTGGAACTGCGAAAACGTCGTCGTCGAAGATTGTTTCATTTCGGGCGAATATTTGGGATGGAATTCGAAACATTTGGTGTTTAAGCGATGTATCATCGAGAGCTTGCAAGGGCTCTGCTATATCGAAGACCTCGTCATGGATGATTGCAAACTCATCCATACGACGCTCGCTTTTGAATTCGTCGATCGCGTCGATGCCTCGATTTCGAGCCGTATCGACAGCGTAAAGAACCCGATTTCGGGCAAGATTACGGCCCACGATATCGGCGAGGTCATACTCGATGCCGATGTCATCGATCCGGCGAAGACGACGATCACCAAGCTGGCTCCAGCTAGCGAATAGAGAATTTTCCCCTTTTCTCTCGATTCTACGATATCATCTCCTAAATATAGCCCCAACTGCCGCGAGGCAGTTGGGTATTTTTGCACCCAACCGCCTTGCAGCGATTGGGCGTAGACGATTCGATTTTTGCAGCCATCTACCAGGGGGTAGCTGGTCAAAGATGCACCACCCAAAGGAGGACATGATGCAATTCGATTTCGATACCCTTATCGACCGACGCCATACAAATTCACTCAAATGGGATGTCGCCAATGGCGAGCTTCCGATGTGGGTTGCCGATATGGATTTTCGGACTTCTCCGGAGATCATCGAAGCACTCAAATCGCGCGTCGAACATGGCATTTACGGCTATGCCACCATCCCAGATGAATGGAATCAAGCCTATGTTTCGTGGTGGAAGACGCGTTATCACATCGATCTCATCGCCGATCGACTCGTCTTTTGCACCGGCGTCGTGCCCGCCATATCGAGTATTATTCGAAAAATCACGACGCCTAACGAAAATGTTTTGATTCAAACTCCCGTCTATAACATTTTCTTCAATTGCATATTGAACAATGGGCGGCGCGTCGTCGAGTCCCCCCTCGTCTACGATGGGCGTCACTACGAAATCGATTTCGAAGATCTCGAACGAAAACTCGCCAATCCACAAACGACGGTCATGATTCTATGCAATCCGCATAATCCCATTGGCAAAGTCTGGAATCGCGACACGTTGGCTCGCATTGGTGCCCTATGCCTCAAACACCACGTCATCGTCATCTCCGACGAAATCCACTGTGATTTGACGAATCCTGGCATCACCAATACGCCTTTCGTATCGATTTCGCCCGAATGCGCCAACAACTGCATCACGTGCATGGCTCCGACGAAGACGTTTAACATCGCCGGGCTACAAACTGCAGCGGTCTATGTTCCCAATCCGCAGCTCCATCACAAAGTCTGGCGCGGGCTCAATACCGACGAAGTGGCCGAACCCAATGCCTTTGCCATCGATGCGACGATTGCCGCCTATCGAAAAGGCGCACCATGGCTCGACGCATTGCGTCAATACCTCTACGACAATAAACAAGCCGTCGACGAATTTCTCTCGTTCAATCTCCCCAACGTCCATTGCATCGCTTCGCAAGCGACCTATTTACTCTGGCTCGATGTCTCGGCATATACCGATGATTCGCATCGCTTTGCGAACGAAATTCGACAAAAAACGGGTCTTTTCGTATCAGCTGGCACAGAATACGGCGGAAACGGTGCAAAATTCTTGCGCCTCAACGTCGCTTGCCCTCGCGCTACGCTCTACGACGGGCTCAATCGGCTTAAACGCGCCATCATACAACGATAGAATCTCATCAAAACGAGCGAGTATTCCTCGCCTATGATTGAATCGTTTGTCTGCTATGCGCCGCCACAGGCGTTGGCGCATAGCGACTCATAGCGGCTTTCCATCGCGACACCTCGATGGAGAGAGTGAGTATTCACGCCTAGAAACTATAAAATATCGATATGCTCCACGTTCACGGGCGGCTGTTTCATAAACGACCGCCCAATCGACGTAAACAACTCGGGATCATCGGTGACCAAATACGACGTCGTTCCCAATTCCCTACGCGTGTGCATCATTTCCCCTTCTCGTAGTGCACATTCGAGCGCTCGAGCCGTCGCCACGCCGCAATCGCAAAGCGTCACTTCAACGCCATAATCGTTCAATGCCATATCGATGGCATCGCGCAATACTGGGTAATGCGTACACCCCAAAATGAGTGTGTCGATAATTCCATTTTCTTTCTTCTTTTCAGAATAATTTTTAACGCAAAAATCACCTTCTTGCATTAAATTCATCGATTTTAAGAATTCTCCGATATATGTTTTGACGATAATGCGAGCAGGGAGCGTATCGACCCAGCCTTCTTCGACGAGCGGAACGAACAGGGGGCAGGGTTGCGCATAAACGCGAGCCGTAGGCGATAGATTTGCGATTGCTCGACGATAGCAATCGCTGGCTATCGTCGCCCGAGTTCCGATAACGCCGATGATTCCCGACTGGCTCACGTCGACGGCCATCTGAGAGACGGGCTCGATGACGCCAAACACGGGAATGTGAAATGTCGATCGAAGCGCCGACAATGCATGCGCCGAAGCCGTATTGCACGCTATCACGAGAGCTTTGACATCGCGTTCGACGAGTTGACGCGCGCACGACGTCGCATAGCGCACAATCGTCTGCGGCGTGCGATTTCCGTAGGGCACGCGCGCCGTATCGCCAAGATAGACAAAATCTTCGTGAGGCAATGTCTGACGAAGCGCCTCGAGCACCGTCAATCCACCTACCCCACTGTCAAATACCCCTATCGCCTTCTCACTCGCTCTATTCATCTCTATATCTCTATTATGAAAACAGTCCCCCTCGTCGTGCCCAGGGGCAACTTTCCATCGCCGCCTAACTATCACTTCAACCCAGAAATTACCAAGTTATCTTTATTTACACGATTCTATCATTCGTGTAGCTTGCCCGCGCCATCGGCTACGATGGGTAGCCGACGACGCCCCCAATTTGAAAAAGGAGATAGACATCAAAATGGCTCGTAGCATCAACCAGCCGCTGATTTGGATCGATTGCGAAATGACAGGACTCGATACGCGCATCGATCACATCATCGAAATCGCCACACTCGTGACCGATTCCGATCTCAATATCATCGCCGAAGGACCAGAAATCGCCGTCAAACGCCCAAAAGCTATGCTCGATGCGATGAACGATTGGAATACGAAGCACCACACACAATCGGGACTCGTCGATCGCGTCTTGCAATCCCAAATCGATATCGACGAAGCCGATAGATTGACGCGCGATTTCATCGCACAATATGCCGAGCCCCACGCCGCTCCTCTATGTGGAAACTCCGTTTGGCAAGATCGACGTTTCATCGATTTCGAAATGCCATTGACTTCGCAAATCCTCCACTATCGCAACGTCGATGTCTCGTCGTTCAAAGAAATGGCGCGACGATGGTACCCCGACCTCGAACCCTATAAAAAGGCGAATCATCATCGTGCTCTAGACGATATCCGAGAATCTATCGAAGAATTGCGATACTATCGTAGAATGATATTCGTGCCACTCACCGGCTCACGCTAAAGATGGCATAGAGTTCCTGCACGGCTTCGTCGATGTCTCGCATCGATCGCCCCGCCGTGCGTCGATATATCCGCGATTCCATAAAGATTTCGATGGCGCGAATGCGCTTCTCGACTTCGTTTTCGCCCCAATCGACGTCTTGTTTATTGTGATATCGACGCAATTCCCGCATGATTTCATCGTCGCCCCAATCGAGTGACGATTTCATGATGACGTAGATCGCCCCGCTTATATCGCGCGATGCCAATATCCCTGCGCGATCTTGGGTGATCTGCGCACATCGGCTCCAATGCAACAAAATATCGGGGATCTGCGTCGCCTTATTCCATATTCCATGCGTCAAATCGTCGACGAACTGCGTTATCGTCATCCACGGAACGTGGGAATTGTCGAGTGCACCAATCGCCCGACCAAAAATGAATTGCATCGACGATGTCGGCAAGGCATAGCCGCGCGGCGAAAGCGTAAAAAACGTTCCGCCATCGTCGCCCCAAGGCACGATCCAGTCGTCTTGCATCGGCATAATCCGCAACGGCAACGGCGCATGGCGAAACTTCGCACACACATCGCTCCAGATCTGGCTCACGTTGTCGTCGGCCTCGATGAGGCGCGAATTGGCATTGATTCGACGCATTCGAGCCAGTTTCCAAGCTTGCAGGCCAAGCGATAGACCTTGCCTCACGAAATCGCGCTGAGAGAGCTGCCGCATGCGCTCGATATCTTCCAAATACGCATAATCTTGCAGACGAATCCCGACCTGCGATGCCACGCCTTTGCGACGCGATATATACGATGTAAAATCAAAATCCGTCTGCATCTTCACACTACCCCATCATCTGCGCTATCGTATCGACAATGCGCCGCGCCACGTCGTCTTTCGACGCCATATCGAGCGACAACACATCCCCCTCTGTGATTAACGTGACGATATTCGTATTGCAACCAAATCCCGCCCCAGCGCGGCTTAAATCGTTCGCCACGATGAGATCGACCTTCTTCTTCGATCGCTTTTCTTTCGCTCGTTCGACGAGATTCTCGGTTTCCATGCAAAAACCACATAAAAACTGGTCTTTTCTTCGACGATTCCCGAGTTCTGCCAAAATATCTACAGTCGGAACCAAATCGATTTGCGCTTCTTTGCCCGTCTTGTGCATCTTGTGCGCACAACGCGATTTGGGCGTGTAATCGGCGACAGCCGCCGACATGATGACGATATCGGCGCGATCGAACCGTTCAAAAACGGCTTGAGCCATATCGGCAGCACTGACGACGTCGATCCGCTCAACGCCCGCAGGCGTCGGCAACTCCGTTGGTCCCGAAACGAGCTCGACGCTCGCTCCGCACAATTGCGCCGCGCGCGCACACGCATATCCCATCTTCCCCGACGACGGATTCGATATATATCGAACTGCGTCGATGTATTCGCGCGTCGGACCCGCCGTCACGATCACGCGCTTGCCCGCCAAGAGATTGCGCCGAGCGAGTATATTTGTACATAGATCGATCAATCGGTCGGGCTCTGGCATGCGACCTTTCCCAGCATATCCACAAGCCAAATTCCCCGAATCTGGCTCGACGATTCCAACGCCACGACGGCGCAATATCGACAAATTCTCCTGCACCGATGCAGAGCCATACATGTGACAATTCATCGCCGGCGCAACCCAAACGGGGCACTGAACCGCCAACATCGTCGTCGACAGTTTGTCGTCGGCGATGCCATGGGCGATCTTGGCGAGCATATTCGCCGAGCAAGGGGCAATGAGTGCCAAATCGGCTCGAGCCCCTATCGAAACGTGATTGGCACTCAAATCGTCCGTATCGGCAAACGTATCAATATAACATTTGCGATGCGTCACCGCTTCGAATGCCGCCGCCGGCGCCAACCTCAACCCATTCGCCGTCGCCACTACATCGACCAATGCCCCAGCTTGCGTCAACTTACTCGCCAAACCTATCGCCTTAAATGCCGATATACTCCCAGTCACGCCGAGCAATATGTGCTTCCCTTCGAGTTCTTGCATTTCAATATCCTTTTTTTCTTTCTGATTTCTGCTTTCTGCATTCTTTCAGCTTTCTGCTTTCAGATTTCTACTCTCAGCTTTCCGATTTCTACTTCCCGATTTCTTATCTCCCTCGCACAATCCATAACGCCCGCCGCGGCAGGCGTCTTGTCCCCCTCGCCAAATCTATCACATCTGCCACAGGAAGATGTCACTCCACCTCGCCAAATCTATCACATCTGCCACAGGAAGATGTCACTCCACCTCGCCAAATCCATGACGCCCGCCGCGGCGGGCGTCAATTCCCCCTCACCACACATACGCCCGCCGCGGCGGGCGTCCATTCCCCATCTCCAAATCTATCACATCTGCCACAGGCAGATGTCCATTCCCCATCTCCATTCATGGAGAGGGGGTGACCGACAGGACGGGGGTGAAGTCTATATACACAAAAAAGGGCACTCGAAACGAGCGCCCAAGAGTCCATATATATCAACGACTAATCGCAATAAGAGAAACTATATATATTTCCATTATGCGATTGATTCGTATTAGCTGTAACACACTTACCGTTTACTTTATCGCCTTCACAATCCGATACATTTGTCACATAACCAAATTTACCATCCTTGCGACATAAACTCGTCGTCTCAAGATTACTGCCATTACACAAACCTAGCGTCGATTTTTTGTTGCCGTCGCTATCTTGCGATTCAAATGCACAGCGAGCCATGGGCACGCCATGCAAATTGTAAGTCACACATTCGGCATTTGTGCCGATATCTGAGCATTTCTCTTCGACGAGAACATAGCCTTGCTTGTTTGTATCGTTGACCGAAGCAGGATCGATCGTACACATAACAGCCTTATTGTCATCGCAACGCGCCGACAGTCCCGTACACGACCCTATCCCATAATTCTCAAAACTTCCACACGTGCCACGCTTTGAATTACATGTCTTTTTATCGTTAATATATGAACATGCAAAATGATTCCACATGAGCTTACCAGGATTGACTGGACTGACAAAACACGATACGGCCTGATCAAATTCATTGCACAACCCAGCACTCGTGTGAATACCAGTTTTTGCATTACCCTTGTAATCAACCCCATTCTGACATATACCAACGGTACCCATCGTTTCACCACTTATAGAGCTATACGAACAATAAGTCGCATTTATACTACTGCACTTCTTCCAACAGCCGACATCTGTAAAGCTGCCAACCTTTCCACAGAACTGTCCTTGATTGGCATCTCCAGGATGGTCATCATTACACGGTTTATAAGTAAACCCATCTTTACCACAATACTCTAAATATACATTACCTTTACCATCTTCTATACATTCATTTTTATCATACGTATACGCATTGCAACTATCATTTGTTTTACGATCTACGCATTTTCCATCTATGCATATCTCTGTATGAGCACATTGCTGTTTGACCTTTTGACCATTCTTATCGCAAACGGTTCGCGACCGGCTCACCGTTCCATCGTCATGGCACGTAGCGACAAAGTCCTCGCCGCACTTGCTCACGCAACCTTTCTCAGGGACGCAATTCTGCGTCTCATCGCAAACTACCGATGCATAAGTGTTATCTTCTTTGCAATACGTATATTTCGAAGTTCCCGTCGTCTCTCCAGTTCCACAAGTCCCTTTTGTCTCGCCATATTGGCATACACGACAAGAGCCAGCCACACATTTGGGATTCTCGCCAGTACACGCCGTCCCAACTTTTACAAACCGCCCATTGACGCAACTCGTCGGCGTATTATCGGTGCAATAGTTCAGGCCAGGATTGTTGCATTCAATGCCTCGGCAAACGAATTTCGTTGCGTCCGAGTCGTCGGCTCCGCAAACATCGCCCGTCTTGCACGTTTCAATCGTATTCCAAAGCCCTTTGCCCTCGCACTTGCGCACGATAGCCGCCTTGCCTTCTTCCGCATAACACTCGATCTTGCCAATATCCGTGCATTCGGGCACGAATTCACACTTCTTGGCTTCATTGCACTTGTGATTCGGGCCACAGTCTGTATCACTTTGACATGCCTTGCGACATTCGCCGTTTTCACAAATCCCATCTGTATTACAATTCGTTTCGACGATCTCGCCCTTGTCGTTGCAAGAACGCGCCTTCTTTTCGCCATCGCACGCTTTTGCATATTGATTCGGATCGCACTGCGCGCACGCATTTCCAAAACACGTCGTCTGCCCTTGGGCGCAATTCGTTTCAGTCTTCGTTCCCTTGGCATCGCACACAACTATCGAAGCCACGCCGCCGCCCGTTCCCGCGACGCATCGCGTACCATCGGCCGGATTACACGCCACGCAACTGTTATTCAAACAATACGGCGTCGCACCTTCGCAAACGTGTTCGACGACGACTGTACCATCGCATTTGAGCAACTTGCCATCACTACAATAGTCACTAAACGCATTCGGATCGCAAGGATCACCCGCCTTCGGGCTATCGACGCATGCGCCGTTCTCGCAATGTTTATCGGCCGCGCACGAATCTTTAACTATTTTGCCTTCTTTACATACTAACGGCGAGCGAACATCGGCGCATGTCGCTGTATAATTCGTGCTATTACAATCGACGCAAGCCCCGGCAACGCAAACACGATCACCACACGAATGCGCCTCGACCGTCCCCTGATTGCATACGATCAGCCGACCTTCGTCGTCGCACTGATTCGTAAATTTATCATCACACGGGTCGCCAATATTGACATCGTCATAACAAATGCCGTCTTTGCAATGTTGCCCTGCTTCGCAAGCATAACTCGATATATAACCGAACTCACAAACCTTGCGCGTATTCCCATCGCATTTCGGTGCAAACTCTGCCGCGACACAAGCCTCTAAATCCGTCGATTTATCCTTGCAAACCCCAGAATTGCATACTTTGTTCTCGACGGTGCAATAATATTGTTTCCAGACTTTGTTTTCACATTTCTTTGCAATATTCTCCGAAACGCATGCAACGCTACCATCTTTGCATTCTTCGACCGTCGATATCGTTTGGCAAACGCCTCCTTCGCAAACCGCGCCCGTCGCACACTTTTCAATGTATTCCGCGTTGCCTTTGCATATTTTGCGAGCCCCTCCGTCGATACATTTGGGCGTATATGTCGATTCGCCACACGGCGCCAGCTCTTCACATTTGCCCAAATAACACGTCAGATTGGAACTTTCACACGCGCGCTTTACGATCTTTCCACCGACGCACTTGACGACTTGGCCATCGGCATCGCAACGCCCTTCAAACGTCGACGCATCGCAATCATCGCCGACATTGCCACCGCTCTGCGTGCTCCGACAATCGCCGCCAACACACGTCCCATCGCACGGCTTCCGCACTACGTAACCATCCGACCCACACGTCACGCTAACATTCCCGTCGCAATCTTTCGGGAACGTCGCCACATCGCACCGACGCACGCACTCGCCCGCCACGCACGCCTCATTCGACTCGCACGCACTCGGCACATACACGCCATCTTGGCAAACTACCCTCGCGCCCTCGGTCGTGCACTTCGTCTCGCCGGGCCGCGTACACGTCTCCACGACTTTGCTCCCGAGCCCAGCATCGTCGTCACAGCCATAAACTACTGCGAGCGCACAAACCACCGCAAAACATATCTTCTTATCCATAAAAATTTCTCCTCTTTCGACGTGAAACGATACACCTGTTACATCGATTTTCACTTCGCAAAAGTCTACCAATTGGCGCAAAAAAAGTCAATAAATCGACTCGCACAACATGCAAGCCGCTCGCCAATTATTCGCTTTTTATACGATAAAATCCACAATATGGTGAATTTCATACAAAAACATCAAAATACATCAAACATCGTTCGTTTGTGCATTTTTTGCTCGGCTATTGCCGCAAGCGGCAATACACCTCGCCGCCGTGCTATGTGCTCGTTTCACTGCGCGCATACGCACGGCCTTGTGCGCCTATTTCTGCGAAATACGGCGCACTTCGCGGCTATGCGCATTCGCGCATACGCCGCGCTCTCCTCGGGCTACTTCGCCGGCGCAGCCCCTGCCGTCAATTCCGTAAACAACATGGCGATCTGGGTGATTTGATCGTTCGTCAAAGCCAATGTGCCCTTGAGCGACGACTTTTCGGCGCTAAATTTCACGGCACTGTTCAAGAATCCAAGCCCGAGCTGTTCCATCGCCGGATCCGACAACAAACCGCCCACTTGTTTCGTCAATATTTCGGCGCCCATCTTTGCCTTATCCGCCGCCTTCGATTGCGCTATCACTTCGATGTTGAGCCCCTTCGAGAAATCGATCGACAGCGAAGCCGACTGCACATCGCCCACGCTCACTTTCTTTTCGGCACCATCGTCGAGCGAATAATGGCCATACGATTTGCGCATCGTCGGCGTCATCTTCGCACCGATGCGAACATCCGACGATTTTACCGTCGCACTATAGGCTTTATACAATGCACTGTCGCGATCTTTGAGCAATTTGGGCTTCGCCGCCATCGCATTGTCGATAATCGGCAATATGTCGAGTCCGTTGTCGCAAGCCACGAGGCGCGTCTCCGATACGAGTGCCGCCGTGCTGTCTTCCGATGCATAAACCGTCACGCCCTTGTGATCCTTCGTTTTGAGCGATTCTTTTGCTTTCTCGACGTATTTTTTCACGGCATCGCTCAGCGATTTTTTCGCATCGACGGCAAGGCAGAAATCGCCTTTTTCATTCGCCGCAACCGTCACCACGCCGATGTCCTTCTTATAATCGATGCCGTAATCCGACAACGCCTTGAGCACGTCTTGGACATCGCCCTGGTTTGCATTGTCGCTAATCGCTTTGTCGATCATCGAATTCGCCGCTAATTTCACCGTATCTACCGTCGCAATCCCCATGAAATCACCGACGAATAAATCAATCGACGACGTCTCGGCTAAAGCTTGCGTCGAAAACAAAAGACCCGATGCTACTACACACGATAAAATTGTACGTTTCATTGTCGTTACTCCTATCAAAAGAAATGCCGCCAGACATCGTTGACGTTTGTCAGCCGTAGAGACCCTTTAGCACATTGCGTGCCAAAATCACTCGCATAATCGACGACTCGTGATCAAAATCCTACTATCCCCGATTCGATCGCCCCGCCATGGACGCAAACGATCGCGACGCCGCAATTGTCGCCACCGCCTCCCAAATTCGCCTGCATGATGAGTTCTTTGCAAATCCCCTCGGCATTCCCAACTTGGCGTATCACTTGCCCAATGATTTGCTCCGATTCGCCGAGATCACACGCAACGTAATCGAGTATGCCATCGGTCGTGATGAGCAAATGGTCGTCGTCGATGAGCGCCATTTCGTATAAATCGAACTCGAGCTTGCACGGCACACCAGATTCGTCGACGTTATAGCCCAAACACTGCACGAGCGATCCGGCATGTGGATGCGTTGCACATACATCGACGGGCACGTAATTGAGCAAACCAACGGTATACAAATTGTGGTCGCGCGTGATGCAATGCATCGCGTCGCTGCGCACGATATAGGCTCGGGAATCGCCCGATGCCCCTAGCGTCAAAACGCCGTGCTCGATGAGCGCGACGATAGCCGTCGTCCCCATACACTCCGAAGACAGCGGATTGAGATTTCCAAAATGCTCCTGTATATAGCGGCAAATCCGTGCATTTGCCGTCTCGAGAATCTCGCCAACACACGATTTCGGATCGATGACACCGGCCTTTTCGATCGACGAATGCCACAACTCTTCCGCCGTCTGCACCAATATCTGACTCGCGATATCGCCCGATCCATACGTCGACGTCGACACGCCGTCGCCGACGACGACGAGCAAACGCTGAGCATCGGCCGATTGCGCTAGCCATACCGAATCTTGATTCACGGGGCATCGCAAAACTTTGGCTATCCCGACATGCGTATCGACGGCGGCATCATAGCAAAGCCCTTCCCACGGCGCGCCGCAACCCGATTTCCCCGACGCTTCGTACGCCCGTATCCGGGAAAGCTCGGCGGCGCGCCTCTGCATCAAGTCTTCTTCTTTCTCGATGCGATGCATCAATACATCGACATTCGACGTCCGTTCGTCAGGGCTCGCACTTAAACCATCTAAAATCGCTTCGTCGAAGCCTATCGGAAACTCCGGATGATACGCACGCGGCATCACCGACGGCTCATAATCGAGTGCCGCGCACGTCTGGGGCAACGTGCCTGCCACCAAATAATACGCTATCGAAGCCAACGCATAGACCGTCTGGCGTGGGCTCGCAAACTGACAGATAAATCCTCGACATTCGGGCGCTATACTCGCCAATTCCACGAGCTGATACGCCTCGACACAACGCTCATTCCACGGCAAACCGACCGATATCAACCCCATCAGACGTATGCGGTCGTCGCTCATCGCTATCGTATCGGGGGTGATGCGCATCACGTCGTAGCCAAGCGTTGACAAATCGTCGAGTGCCGACGACAACTTTTCGAGCACTTTCAAAACGTCGCGCGGATCGAGTTGCCCTTTCTTTGCACACCATTGCCGCAACGTCAGATGCGCATCGGCATTGTAGACTTGAACCGTTATCGCCGACGAACGGCAAAACGTATCGCACGGCTCCATATACGGCACACAACAATCGGGTATCGGCGTCAACGACGACACGGGGAAGTGAATACAAACCGTGTATTCGTTCAAAAGCCCGTCAAATGCACGCCAAACGGCAATCGAATCGAAGCTCGGCAGCAATTTCTCGAGACGAAGCTCGATATCGCCCCTCGCATCGAACCGCGACGATGCACTGCGATTCAAAACATAAGCAAACCGGTCGTCGCCGAGTTCGCAAAACGCAAAATTCGGTTCACCCGTCGAATCGCCACACAACGACAACGCCTCCGATGCCTTATCGGGGTAGTTCTCGTGCACATAGCGCGACACATCATCGGTCACGACGAGCACATCGTCACACGCTGGGCATGGAACGAGCTGTTTTGCCAATGCGACTTTTTCGGTATCCGTCATCTGTTTGTGCAACTTCAAGGACAAAACGCAACACGTCATGGAGGGGAATTAAATTCGGCATCTATCGACTATTCTCGAATATTCTTCAAATTCGTCGATTTGCGCGAGCTCTGGGCAAAATGACCATTTCGTCCGAAAGCCATCAACTCAACGCAAAAAACACCGGCTACATTCGGATTAAAACGCAAATCTATACCCAACGCACTTTTTTTTACACAATAATCGACAAATGAGCAATCTATCTCAATCTGTCTTGAGGTTTTTTCACTCGCACGTTAAAAGACGTTGCGCATTTTGCGCAAAGGGGGCAATTCGAGCGGCGTTGAGGCATCATAACGCAATCGCCAAGGGAGTCGCGGCTGTGTTCGGAAACAGTAAAAATCGTCGGGGGCGCACCTCAAATCGCGCCTTTTTTGCGCAATTATCTTGCGCCATCTGTTTGTGTAGCTTCGCTTCGGGTTGCGGTCCGCAGCTCGAAACGGGCGACGATGCTCGCATTCGCGTCACGCCCGCCCGCCAAATCGCGTTCTCGCGCGTAACCATCGGGCAAGAACGCTCACTCCCCTTCGTCATTACGAGCGTCGGGCGCGACAAACTCGAAATCGACAAAATCACTTGGGAAGGATCGCAAGCCATCCAAATAGCCCTAGCTGGCGATTTGCCCCATACAATGCCCAATGCATCGTCGTTCCCCGTCTCGGTCGAGTTTTCTCCGACCGAAACCCAACCCGCACCAACGGGCAAAATCCGCATCTATTCCAACGATCCCGATACTCCCGTCTACACGCTCGACGTCGTTGCGCAACAACTTGCGCCGCAAATCAACGTCGTCCCATCGGCCGAAGAACGCCTCATCATCGGTCAAACCGACGTCGGACACACGACGACGCGCCCTGTCGTCGTCACCAATGTCGGCGATCTCCCGCTCACCATCTCTGATATTAAGCTCGTCGCCGGCAAAGCGTTTAGCTACGCGCTCCCCAAAGACAGATCGCTTCCCATCGCCTTGCCAGCCAACGCGCGAGCCTCACTCGACATCCAAGTCGCTTTTACCCCCCAAGCAGCAGGGAAACTCGAGGGCTCACTCGTCTTCGTTTCCGACGATCCCATCCATCCCGAATACAAACTCCCCATCATCGCCAATAGCGATACGCCATGCTTGCGCATTTCGCCCTCGCTCGTCGAATTCAAACCATCTGTCAGCGTCGGTACAACGGCACAAAAAACGGTCAAACTCGAAAGCTGTAGCGATGTTCCACTCACCATCTCCGAGGTCAAGCAAACGAGTGGAGGCTCGGTCTTTTCGTCGAAACTCACCGGAAACGGCGCCCCACTCGAAAAAGATTCGAGCGCCACACTCACTATCGATTATTCCCCAAAAATTCCAGGCATTGACCAAGCAAAATTCGTCGTCATCAGCAACGACCCACTCCAGCCCAATGCCAAAATATCGGTCGTCGCTAACGCCTCGAATAATCAATGTCCGAAAGCCGTCGCACGAGGGCGTATCAAAGGCTCGAGCGTTTATAGCCAAACCATCGACGCAGCCCCGCTCGATACGATAGAATTCGACGGATCGCAAAGCTCCGACCCCGAGGACACAAAGCTCAAATACCATTGGTCTATCGAGAAAGCGCCAACGGATTCGGTCGCTAGCATTGCATCGAGTGAAGATTTACCTAATGCTTCGTTTTTCGTCGATTTGGCTGGCGATTACTCGATTTGCCTCAACGTCGAAGACGGCGAGGCAATGATGAGTTGCAACAAAGATTGCGTGACGATTCACGCTGTGCCGCGCGAAACGATACACGTCCAACTCGTTTGGAAAGTTCCGGGCGTCACGCCAACAGAAGTCGCCGGCAGTGGCGCCGACATCGACCTCCACTTCTTGAGCTTGCCCGATGGGCACTGGAACGATACGGGCGAGGAAACACTCAAAAACGGCACCGACGTCTTTTGGAAAAATAAGAACCCGACTTGGAAAGTCGGATCGCAAACCGAGTCGCCATCGCTCGATATCGATAGTCGAACTGGTTCTGAGCCCGAAAACATCAATCTCGACAAGCCCAATCCATGCCGCTGGTATGCCATCGGCGTCAATTACTACGAAAACGATATTTACGGTGCGGCTTATGCCACCGTTCGAATCTATATCAGTGGCAAACTGCGCTTCGAAAAGCCAAAGATAAAACTGACGCGTAAATCGGAATTTCGACAGGTTACATGGCTCTTTTGGGATGGCGATAAGGCAAACATCTTCGAGTCCGATTTTGCAACCACGTCCGATGACGCTTGGCACAATATCACGCCAGTCGTGCCAAACGACGTCATCGAAGATGCGCGCAAATCATCGCCGAAGTGTTTCGATCAATAACGCCAGTTCCATGAGCATCCCGTTCCCCGCGCCAAATTTGTCACATCTGCCACAGGCAGATGTCTATTCCCCTTCGCATGCCATCAACGCCCGCCACGGCGAGCGTCAATTCCCCCTCGCATGCCATCAACGCCCGCCACGGCGAGCGTCAATTCCCCCTCGCATGCCATCAACGCCCGCCACGGCGAGCGTCAATCATTGAACCCCGTAGGGGTTCTGGCGAGTAGCCCCCAGTTGACGCCATAGGCGGCTACTGGGGGAAAACGTGATGCACCACCCAAAATTAAACCCCGTAGGGGTTTCCGATTAAACATCATAAAGCGTGCATTTTTCATCAAAACGTCATGAATATAGATTCGTGAATAGGTATTTGATTGCGTTTATCATCTCGGAAACCCCTAACGGGGTTATTATGGATTGGGGGCTCCTTTTACCCCCGGCGTTGCCGGGGGCTACTCGCGGCAACTCCTAACGGGGTTGATTGTGATGGACGTGTATGGCGTTGCAGCGGGGACGAGTTTCGACGAGTTCCCACGCGTGTGCGTCGTTTGCTTGCTCGAACACGGCGAGGGATGCAACGGCCAACTCGTCGAAAAAGCGAATACGATGGGAACGAGTGGAACGCATATAAACGTGCCCGTCGATATCTATTTCGTAAACGGAGCGTTGCAAGACGAATCCGGGCTCGGTACAACGGTACAATGATGGGTGATATGCGATCCAGTCAATTGAGACGATTTAGGGATCGCCTCTTTAGAGAACGAATGGAGGTGCTTTTGTGCACCGATATAGGGAGAAGAGAGATGTGCGAAGCTGAACGAATATGGGTAGAAGAGATCAAAACAAGGTCGAAGCCGATGCCCTGAAAAGAGGCGAGGCGAACGGGCTCAAAAAAGGGCGAGGGGACGACGATCGTTAAAATCGAAAACGATAAGATCAATGTCGATTTATGTGGCGAGGGCAATACACTCGATAGAGTAGCAAGTGTCGATAAAAGTGTATTAAATGATGCCGACAGCGTCGCCGCTCGTAGCAATCTCAAATGCGAAAGTCATTGTTATATCATTTCGAAAGATGCAAACGATAAAGAAAAAATCGTTGCAACAAACGGCACTGGAAAAGACGAACGCTGCAATTATATTTGTGATGCCAATGGTATACAGCGTTGTTGGTCGCAAGATAAAGATTCGAAAGATGTCATATGCCAAGGCGACAAAGGTTATAAATGCGGTGCCAATAACATCATCGTCGAAACGACGTGTACAACGGCACCGCAAAACTAATACATTGCTATGATGTAGCGACTGCCATCGGGGAGGCAATACAAAAAACTTGCATTCCTGCCTAAAAAACTCACAATGCACGGCAAAGGGCATTCGTTTCGATTGCGCCAACCAAGTCGGTGTATTGGGCGCATATCGGATGCGTTGACGGATGCAGTGGATTGGGCAAAGATGCGGGTTTCGCTCGTTGGGGCGATGGCAGTGGAAGAGAAGATGGATCGCGCTGGACAAAAGATATGGATTGTCGGACGCCAGACAGAGGCGCGCTCTGCTCTTTACGATGCTTTGCAGCGATGCAAACTGGCTGTTTCTCTGAGCGAAATCGGTGCGTTGTCGCACGATGGTGACGTCCCCGATCTCGTCGTCGTCTTTTTGACGGGCGACCAATGCGAAGCGGCTGGGCGGATGTTGCGCGATCCGTTTTTGATGCATACGAGGCGCGTGTTTATCGTCGATTCGAGCGATCGCCGATCGCGGCTTTATTGCGCCACCGCCCGCCTCGACGACATGATCGTCGAGCCCATTGGCGTGCGCGAAGCGCTCGTGCGCATATTGCTCGTGCTCACGCGTTCAAACCATGCGCACGCCGTGGCACAAGCCGTTCTCTCTTATGCACAAACCCACGAACCAGCCGAAAATAGGCTCTTGTGCAATGGGTATTCGTCGGGGGTAATGCCGGCTATCGCGCCACCGCAAAACGATCGTAGCGAAGTCGAATCGCACCTTTTGCATGCCCACGAACCACTCGTCACGGCTTTGACGAAAATTCGACGCGATGCCGAATATAGCGATTGGTTACTGCAACGCGAAGAAGCCGAAGATTGGGTGCGCGACGAAGTCATGTTGCCCATTACCGTCGTCGAAGATCCCGAGGGCGACGAAGATCCCAAGTCATGCCGAGCGGGTTCTTCGCACGCTGGTGATTCCAATGCCATGTCGGTAGAATCTGGCAAATCGGAATCGCCCCCCAAAAAACGCCCAAACAAGTCGAAAGAAACGCGTTCGGAAACGCCGAGTGCCGAATTTCGAAGCAATGATGGCATTCGCCGCGAGTCATCGAAAGAAATGCGAGCGGAAACGCCGAATGCTGAATTTCGTGGCAGAAATCAGGCGAAGAAGGGCACGAAATCCAAAAAGCCCAAGTTGCCAATTGCATACCCAACGCCTGAGCAATGGAAAGCACAAACACTCGCTCGACTCGATTCCGAACGTCGCATCAAAGAGCGTCGCCAGAATGCATTTCTCATGTCGGCAATCGTCATTTGCCTCATCATACTCGCGATTATTTTGTCGGTGAAATTGAGTGGATGACGACAAAAGCGCAGGCGTATGCGCGCAGTGAAACGAGCACATAGCCGGCGCGGCGGAGCGTATTGCCCCATCGGGGCAATAGCGCAGCTAGAGCCCGTATTGAGCCCTATGGGCGAAATAGGGCGACAAAATGATTTTTTGTCAGTTTGATGCAGATGCTAGGAAGCTAGCCTGAGGGCGCGTGGGGGCGTACTCACGTACGTTCCCACCGCATGAATGGCGACGCTGACGACGCAGATGCGCAAAATGACAAAAAAG
>SFMP01000012.1 GCA_004554395.1 Myxococcales bacterium
CCGTTGGGCAATACGGGCTTTTTGCGCCCTATTGCCCGTTGGGCAATACGGGCTTTTTTTCGCCCTATTGCCCGTTGGGCAATACGGGCTCAAGCTACGCTTTTAGGCGATGGTGCATTGCCCAATATCCTAGGCTTCGACGACGGGGCGGCATAGGGCGTCGAAGATAAAGACATGAGAAGATAAGACAGAAATCACAGAAAAACTCTAAAAAACGCAATGAAATTGCGTACAATGTCGTTTGATGTGGGAGAGGGGGGGCGATAGCGCGAGCGTCGGTCGCCTCGAACGCCAGATTCGCACACGAAACGGAGGTATAAGTTGAGTAAAGCGCGTTGGATATACTGGGGAATCGTCGCATCATTGACGATTGGCGGGCTGTGCATGTCGGTCGTCAATCGCGATGGCCACTACGCCTTCCAATGGGATGGCTCCGAACTCATGGCGCAGACGCGCGAAGATACGTCGTATCACGACATTGCCGCACTCCAAGTCTTCAACCGCGTACTCCTCCAGTTGCAGCAAAACTACGTCGATCCCGATCGGCTCAATCCCAACCAAATGCTCGTCTCTTCGCTCGATAACTTGCAAAAGAGCCTCCCCGAACTCTTGCTCATCTTCGACAAACCCGTCAAAGAATCCCCCACACAAGTGACGGCAAAAATCGGCAATGCCGAAAAGACTTTCTCGCTCGAAGATATCGGCAACCTTTGGGAGATGAGCTTGCGATTGCGCAGTATTTTGCGATTTGTCCAAGATTATTTGCCCGCCGATGCCAAACCTCGCGAACTCGAATACGATGCGATTAATGGCATGTTAATGGCACTCGATCCCCATAGCGTTATCCTTTCGCCCGAATTATATCGCAGTATGATGGAAGGAAACCGAGGAAAATTCGGTGGCCTTGGGATCGTCGTCCGCATGGTCGATGGCGTTCTCATCGTCGTCGAACCGGTCGATGACGACGTGCCCGCGCGACGCGCGGGTATCGAAGAAGGCGACCAAATACTCACGATCGATGGCACGCCAACGCTCAATATGAACATTAGCGAAGCCGTCGATTTGCTCAAGGGCGATCCCGATACCGTCGTGCACCTCTCTGTCATGCGCAAAGGCTGGAAATCGCCGCGAAATATCGACGTCACCCGCGCCGAAATCAGCATCCCGAGCGTCGAATCCGAAAAGCTCAAAGACAAAATTGCCTATATCAAGCTCAAGAGCTTCCAAGGCAATTCCCAGCGCGACATCGACAAGGCGCTTTCGAAGCTCAATGCCGAAATGGGTGGAATTCACGGGCTCATCCTCGATTTGCGCGGCAATCCCGGCGGTCTTCTCGATCAAGCCGTCATGATCGCCGACAATTTCCTTTCTTCGGGCACGATCGTCACGACGGTCGGCGTCAACGATACGCTTTCGCAATCGCGCAAAGCGACCAAGGGCACAACGCAAGCCGATTACCCGATTGTCGTACTCGTCGATTCGTCGTCGGCCTCGGCTTCCGAAATCGTCGCCGGAGCGCTCAAAAACAACGGCCGAGCCCTCATCGTCGGCGATACGAGCTTCGGCAAGGGCAGCATTCAAGTCCTCTACGAATTGCCCGATAAATCGGCGCTCAAACTCACCATCGGGCAATATCTCACGCCGGGCAATATGTCGATTCAATCGGTCGGCATCGTTCCCGATATCCGACTCGTGCCCATGGTCGCGCGCGATGGCGATATCGATCTCTATCCCAAACCGTGGGTGCGTCGCGAAGAGAGCTTGGGCGGTCACCTCGTCAATCAAAAAGCCGTCAAAGACCAAAAATCGAGTTACGCCTTGCGATACCTTTCGCAACGCTATGCCTTGCCCGAAGACGATTTCGAAGAAGATTCGGTCATTACGCTCGAAGACGTCGATAAAATCATCAAAGCAAAGCCTAAATCGAAGAAACCTAGCGACGACCCGCAAGTCAGGCTAGCCGAACAAATCCTCAAGAGAACGGGGAGTGCAAACGAACGCGAGGCGATGATCGAGAAGTTCATCGCGTCGGCCGACTCTTTGCAGAACGAAGAAGATGCCATTCTCGTTTCGGCACTCAAAGAACGCGGCATCGACTGGCAAAAGGGGCAAAACCCCGATAATCCACAGTTGCGCGTCGAGCTCTCGACCGATAAACCCGACAATCGCATATCGGCAGGCGATACGTATGTGATTCGCGCGACGGCGACGAACTTGGGAACCGAACCCGTTTATCGCGTTTCGGGGCGCACCGAATCGACGTTTGGGCGCGTCAACGATAGAGAATTTATCTTCGGTTATATCGCGCCGGGGGCGTCGGTGACGCGCGAAATGAAGATCAAATCGAATCGCGCACAAACGTCGCGCGTCGACAATCTCAGCATCGGGCTCTATCTCGACGATGGATCGCCAATCCCCGAAAAACGCCTCACTTCTGCGGCGATGGAGCTCGAAACCGTCGAACGCCCACAACCCGATTTCACGATCCATTACGCCATCATCGACCGCGATGGCGATTCCAAAGACGTCGGCAATGGGCTACTCGACGACGACGAAACGGTGACCGTTCGGCTATGGGTGAGCAACGATGGCTCGGGCGTCGCCGAAAAACCCCTCGTCTTCCTCAAAAACAAATCGCAAGAAATCAAGCTCCTCGATGCCCGCGCCGAGGCCGGATCACTCGCTACGGGCGAGCGATTTGTAAGGGATTTTACGTTTAAGACGACGCAGGTTAGCTCGGCCGATGTCGCCATGGAATTGCACGTCTACGACAAGGCTTCGACGCGCATGCTCGTCGAAAATATCGCTTTCAAAACGTCGAAATCCGACGACATCGACGCCTCTCGCGTTGAAAAAGCACAAGGCAACGTCGTCTTGAATGCCGATGCAAAACTCCACGTATCGCCGACGTCGACGTCGAATGCCCTCATCGATTTGCCCGTGGGAACCGTCGTCCAACGCGATGCCATCGTCGGCGATTTTGCCCATATCAAAGCGGGCGAAGTGATGGGATGGGTCGCCACGACAGCCCTCGATGCGACGACGCAAACCGATATCACACCCGTAGATCCTACGACGATAGCGACGATTCCACGAATTAAACTCGAACAAATGCCACATGTTACCGATAAAGATTCGTTCGAGCTCCGAGCGAGTGTGACGGGATTTGCGCCGCTCAAAGACTATTACATCTATACGTCATACGAAATCGATCACGAATACCAATACCAAAAAGTCGCCTATCAACCGATTGCAGCAGGGCAGAGTCAGATTTCGGCAACGATTCCGCTCCAGAAAGGGCTCAATACGGTGCGGCTCTATGTTCGCGATGCGAATAAGAGCGAAGCTTATGAACGCGTATTGGTTTACCGTCGGTAGAAGCCGCGCGTATGCGCGCAACGCAGTGAGCACATAGCGCGGCAAGTGCGCCGTATTTCGCAGAAATAGGCGCACCGCGGAGGCGTATGCGCGCAACGCAGTGAGCACATAGCCGTAGCCCCAACCAAAAAATGGCGATTATTGACTAAAAACAAAGGATTATGATGGATATCATCGAAACGCGGCGTTTGTTGCACCAGCACCCCGAACTCGGATACGAGGAGCATTGGACGTCGCAATACATTGCGCAAAGGCTTGCAGAGCTAGGTTACGAGATTCACGAGAAATTGGCGCATACGGGGATTGTGGCGATTTGGCGCGGTGCGATCCCCGACTTGGGCGCCGTGGCGTATCGTGCCGATATGGATGCGTTGCCCATCGTCGAAAAGACCGATGTGCCGTTTCGGTCGACCAATGGCTGTATGCACGCTTGTGGCCACGATTCGCACATGGCCGTGGCGATCGACGTGGCGGAAAAAGTGGCGGCGGCTCCGCGCGCGAAACGCGACATTGCGTTCGTGTTCCAGCCCAACGAAGAGGGGGCGCCGGGCGAAATTCCGTCGGGCGCCGATTTGATGTGCCGTGAAGGCGTCGTCGAGCGGTTTGGGCTATGCAAAATGGTCGCGCTCCACAGCGACCCGACGCTCGAGGCGGGGGTGATGGGGATTTGCCAAGGCGCGATTTGGGCCGAATCGGGGCGGTTTACGCTCGAATTCCAAGGCGAATCGGCACATGCCGCTTACCCAGAGCGTGGGCGCGATGCCCTGTGGGCCGCCTCGCAGGCCGTTTGCGCGATTTATGCCGCGCTCCGACGCACGCGCCCCGCACGCCCCGAAGTCGTCTCGATTTGCACACTCACCGCGGGCAATGCCTTCAACGTCGTCGCCGACCACGCCCAATGCGAAGGGATTATCCGCGCCACATCGCGCGCCGAGCTCGATGCCATATTTCACCGCATCGAAACCGTCGCCAAAGGCATGGCACAAGCCACCGAAACCGAACTCGTCGCCAAACTCTATTACGGCGCAAGTGCCGTCGCCAACGACGACAAAATCGTCGCCATCGCCCGAAACATTTGGTCTGCTCTCGGATGTGCCAAAGACGTCAACATGAACCTCGCTGCTGAAGATTTTTCGTATTTTTCTAATAAAATTCCATCATTCTATGCTATGATGGGGGTTAAGCCGAATAATATTCAGATCCCGCCGTCGCATTCCGATAAATTTACACTCGATGAATCGGCGCTTCCCATCGCCTCCGAAGCCATGTTCCAGCTCATCATGAATCTGGCAAACGACGATTGAGCGTTTTCGCGTCGATCACCGCCCCCGGCACCGCTGAGGGTAAAAAAAAATCCCGCCCAAAAGGGCGGGATTTCTCTAACAAAAGACTAGATAACCTCGCCCCAACGGGGCGGGGGATCTTATTATAACGAATCGTTGATGTATTGGGCTAAGACGCACGTGACGTTGTCTTTACCGCCGTTTTCGCATGCTTGCTGGATGAGCCGCGAGCAACAGGCTTTGAGGTCGTTGCTCGTTTCGCGCAAAATTTCCTGCATTTGTTCATCGGGGACTTCGCCCGACAAACCGTCCGAGCAAAGCAAGTAAATATCTTCGTGTTCGGGGACTTCGAACGACACATCGACTTGGACGTTGTCTTTCATACCCAATGCACGAACGATGACGTTTTTATGCGGGAAATTCTTGATCTCGTCTTCGGTCAAGACTTTCATTTTAATATAGTCGTTCAAAAGCGAATGATCTTCGGTCATCTGCTTGAGCTCGCCCTTGCGGAAGCGATAAATTCGCGAGTCGCCGACGTGGCCCAAATACACGCCATCGCGCGTGAAATTCACGGCGACGATCGTCGTTCCCATGCCTTTTTTCTTCGCATTGGCGAGTGCTTCTTCGTAGATGCGCAAGTTCGCGTACTTAATCGCCGTCACCAAACGGTTTTCTTCGTACTTCTTTTGCCGATCCATCTTGAAGGGCCAAGTGATCTCGTCGTCTTCTGCCGTATCCTTAAAAAACTGTGATACGGTTTCGACCGCCATACGACTTGCGACTTCGCCAGCCGCATGACCACCCATACCGTCTGCTACGATATACAAAAGCTGATCGTGAACGATTAAAAAGCTGTCTTCGTTGTGATTGCGCTTTCTACCGACGTTCGTCTCGCCTGCTTTGCGAATGCTCATGGTTTGTTTCCTATCGCGATACTCTTCAAAATCAGACACTTTGCCCGATAAACCGCGCTCTTGTACTCCGTATTGCACTCATTTGTCAACAAACCCCGCGCCTTTTTGCAGGGCTACCGCATTTTAAAAATCTCTTGACTTTGGAAAAGGCTTTCACTCACGGTGAGTCCACCAGCACATCGAAGATGGATTTAGACCTCTCCCCCAGCCTATCGGCCACCCCCTTTCCATGAATGGAGAGGGGGA
>SFMP01000122.1 GCA_004554395.1 Myxococcales bacterium
GATCAAAAGACGATTGCGCAAAATGTTGAAAAACCAATAGATGATGCAATAATCGACGACGCTCAAAAAGCCGATACTCAAAAGCCAGAAGAGCAAAAAGCGATTGAGCAAAATGCTGAAAAACCAATAGATAATGCAATAATCGACGATGCTCAAAAAGCCGATACTCAAAAGCCCGAAGATCAGAGTTCTGAGTCATAACCCCGTTTTTCTTTTTTAGTTTAGAGTTCTGTCTGAGCAGTCGAACGACTGCTCGCAACAGTAGTGATAACACGAAGATATGAAATCGACCGATATTCTCCATAACGATTGGAGCGAAATCTTGCGCGACGCCTTCGAAACGGAGTCGTATCGGAATTTGCGCAAATTCCTCGTCGAAGAGTATTCGACGCGCAAGATTCATCCCAATATGTACGACATATTCAATGCGCTCCATTGGACGCCATATCACGCCGTTAAAGTCGTCATATTGGGGCAAGATCCCTATCACAACGACGACCAGGCGCATGGATTGAGTTTTTCAGTCATGCGCCCGACGCCCCCGCCCCCGTCGCTCGTCAACATCTACAAAGAGCTTCACGACGATATCGGGTGCGCGATTCCAACGCACGGCGATCTCACGTCTTGGGCACGCCAAGGCGTCTTGATGCTCAATGCAGTCCTCACCGTTCGCCACGGTTGCGCCAACTCTCATCAAGGCAAGGGCTGGGAGGCGTTTACCGATGCCGTTATCGATGCCGTCAATCGAAAACCCGAAACCGTCGTCTTCATTCTATGGGGACGCAATGCCCAAGCCAAGCGCAGTCACATTACGAATCCGGCGCATGGCATCTTGTGTGCGCCCCACCCTTCGCCGCTCTCGGCTTTCCACGGTTTTTTTGGCTCGCGCCCGTTTTCTCAGACAAACGACATACTCACTGCCCACGGCATAGATCCCATCGATTGGGCGATACCCGAAAACCCCGAGCCCATGCCGAAATTCATCCTTTAGCCCGCCGAAACGGCTAGCGACGCGCGATCCCGCCTAGGGATCGACCGCCCGAAACTCCCCACTTCCGACTTTAGCCTCGACTTCTCGATAGACTTCTCCCCCATCGATATCGCCTTCCGAATCCTGTTCATCGTCGATGAGATTGTCGCGTTTTTCGTTCTCCGATCCTTCGACTGATTTATCCGACTTTTCTTCGACAGATTTTGCCGATAAATCGTTAAAGAAGTCATTATCGATGAAGACGATGGGGAGCTCGTGCGGCGTCACGCCGATTCGAGCATCGAGCATAATCGGGGCGATTTGTCGCGCAGAGTATGCATAAATCGGCGCTTCGCGCGTCATACATTCGTTGAGCGCATCGCGCGAAAAATCGGCATTCGTCATCATCATGCCGTGTTCATAGCCGATTTCGCAGATTTGTTTGCGGAACTGTTCGATATCGGATGTTTCGACGAGTTGCGTGCGAATCACCTTGATGACGACGGGAACGTATGTCAACCCTCGAATCTCTTCGGCTTTGAAGATATACGCATTATCGCCGTCTTTGCACTGCGAAACGATGCTATAATTGAGGTGCTTCATGACGAGTACGGCGAGTTGTACCCAAGCTTGAAGCGACAACTCGCGTAGTTTATTCGTGAGGGCGTGTAGCGAGCAGATGCGAAGTTGTCGCGATGCATCGTAGAGCTTCGATTCGAGTTTGAGCACGTGGCTGGCGACGAAATTCTCGCTCAAAGTCCACAAATCTGGCGGCAAATGCATAAACAACGCTCGCTTTCCGCGCGATACGCGTAGCGCATTATCGGCTCGCATGGCGAGAACGACGGCGTGTTCATAGACCGAAGATCCCATCTTTTGCGTCACTTCGTTGGCAATCGTCGAACTCCGCATCGGGCCACACGTTTGCCGCAATACCTTGACAATCGCCGCACACAAATTGAAGTGCTCATTTTGTTGCGTGCTCAACTGAGCTCGCAGCGCATCGAACTGAGACGGTTCGAGCGCAGTCTCTTGTTCTTCCGCCTCCGCCTCGGCCAGTGCATCGAGGCCAAACGCATTGCGCTCGAACTTGACCTGAACCGATTTCCGAAACTGTGCATCGTCGTTTTCGAGCATGACGACGGCGACTTCGTCGTCGAGCAAACCGATGTTGACGGGCGGGAATTCAACGGTCGAAACGCTCTCGGGCAACGATGCCTCTTCGGTTCGCGCAAGCGTCTCGGCATCCCAACCTCGCAATGCAAATTCACCCGTCTCGAGCCGTATCAATGCCCCGGTTTCGCATCGCTGTATGGCACGAAGCAAACACGAAGCCATGACGACGTCGGGCGTATGCCCAACGTGACCGAGCAAATGACGATTCACCGCAAACTGCGTTATCGTCTTATAATCCAGCGGCCGCTGAGCAGTGCGCAACACTTCCAGAGCTGCTTCAAAAAAAGTCATGACTTACTCTCCGCAAGGCAACTTGCCCAGCATCGAGAGCGCCACAGCACGCACGGTATCCGGCACACGCCGAATGATGTCTACTTCGCATCATCGACTATGCGCTTTTTCTCCTGAACATCTGTCTCTCACCGAATGAAATGTCCATGTTTCCGAACCTCGAAAACGCCTGCAAACTGAAACTCTCTCGAATTCGCCGGTAGAATCGCTACCTTGAACCCGGGCGCATCGCGCCTAAAATCTATGCCGTACTCTCGCACGACGAAAATAACCTCGACACCGCTTTTACAACACTCCGATAGCGCTTGCAAGACATAGACGCCGTTGTGGAAAATTCTCTCAAAGTGGCGTAAAATCCCAACACAATCATGTCTCTTCCGACGAAGTACATGATTGCAAAAGCACTTCTCATGCTCTTGCCCCCCCCATTTTTCATCACAGAGGCAACGTGAAATTCAAGATAGAAAGCCCATTTTCGGCTTGCGGAGACCAACCTCAAGCCATCGATACTCTCGTCAAAGGACTCCAAAATGGGCAAAAAGCCCAAACATTGCTCGGGATTACGGGCAGCGGAAAGACATTTACCATCGCCTCGGTCATCGAGCGCGTTCAACGCCCAACGCTCATCATTGCTCCGAATAAAACTCTAGCTGGGCAACTTTTTACCGAATTTAAAGAGCTTTTTCCCCATAATGCCGTAGAATATTTCGTAAGCTACTACGACTACTACCAACCCGAAGCCTATATTCCCGCCGCAGGCAAATACATCGAGAAAGACGCGCAAATTAACGACGATATCGAGCGAATGCGATTATCGGCAACGCACAGTCTCCTGACGCGAAACGACGTCATCATCGTCGCAAGTGTCTCATGTATCTATGGTTTGGGCACGGCCGAGGCCTATCTCAAAATGCGAGCCTCGGTCAAAGTCGGCGACATCCTCGAGCGCAATGCATTCCTCAAACAACTCGCTCGAATCCAATACACGCGCACGCCCTACGACCTCGAACGCGCGACGTTCCGCGTCCGCGGCGATATCGTCGAAGTCTTCCCTGCCTACGAAAGCGAACGCGCCTTTCGCATATCGTTCTTCGGCGACGAAGTCGAATCGATCGAAGAAATCGACCCGCTGCGTGGTAGCGTCTACGCCCAAGTCGACAAACTTTCGGTTTTCCCAGCGAGCCACTACGTCGCCACCGATGCCATGCGCCAGCAAGCCCTCATGACGATCAAAGCCGAACTCGTCGAGCGCATGGAACAATTCCGAATCGAAGAAAAGTTTGCCGAACGCCAACGAATCGAAGAACGCACCGACGAAGACATCGCCAATATTGCTGCCCTGGGCTATTGCTCGGGGATCGAAAACTACTCTCGCCATCTCACCGGGCGCGCACCAGGCGAGGCGCCCCCGTGCCTCATCAATTACTTTCCCGACGACTTCTTGCTCGTCATCGACGAAAGCCACGTCACCGTGCCCCAATTGGGCGGCATGTACCGAGGCGACCGATCGCGCAAACAAATCCTCGTCGATTACGGATTCCGACTCCCTTCGGCGCTCGACAATCGACCGCTCAATTTCGATGAATTCTCAAAACTCATCAAGCAGGTCATATACGTCTCGGCTACGCCGGGCGAATACGAAATCGAACAATCCGATGGCGAAATCGTCGAACAACTCATTCGACCAACGGGATTACTCGATCCAATGCTCGATTTGCGCCCTGCCACGGGGCAAGTCGACGATGCCGTCGACGAAATCAAACCCGTCGTCCAACGCGGCGGGCGCGTACTCGTCACCACACTCACCAAACGCATGGCCGAAGACCTCACCGAATTCCTCAACGAAACCGGCGTCAGAGCTCGATACCTACACGCCGATATCGATACACTCGAACGCGCCGCGCTATTGCGCGACCTCCGACTCGGGCAATTCGACGTACTCGTCGGCATCAACCTATTGCGCGAAGGGCTCGATCTCCCCGAAGTCGAACTCGTCTGTATACTCGACGCCGATAAAGAAGGCTTCTTGCGTTCAAAACGATCGCTCATTCAAACGATCGGGCGAGCTTCGAGAAACGCCAACGGGCGCGTCATCCTCTATGCCGATAAAATGACCGACTCCCTCGACGATGCCGTACAAGAAACGCGACGGCGACGCGCCTATCAAGAAGAATTCAACGCTCAACACGGCATTACGCCAAAAACAGTCCGAAAAGCGATTCAAGACCTCGAATCGCACATCCCAGACCGACAAAGCGATTCAAACGACGAACGTCAAAACGATGCAAAACTCACAAAATCCGACATTCCAGATCGCATCGAACAACTCACACTCGAAATGAAAGACGCCGCCAAACGCCTCGACTTCGAACGCGCCGCCGAAATCCGCGATCGCATCTCCGCTCTCAAAGTCAGGCTACTCAACAAATAAGTCTCGATTCTCAACAAATCAGTCTCGATTCTCAACAAATCAGTCTCGATTCTCAACAAATCAATCTCGATTCTCAACAAATCAGTCTCGATTCTCAACAAATCATCGTGCAAAAACGATCATAAGGCGGTTTTGCAAAAAACCTGTACGAACCCCTGAGCCCCCAAAACACGGGGGACTTAAAAAACAAAAAAAGCCCCCTCATGGCGAGAGGGGGCAAGTGGTTTGTATCTATTATCTATTGCATCTAAACGACGTCGTATTTCTCGACGATGCAGAAGATGCCTTCGCGTTTACACACGATAACGCGCTCTCCTGTTTCAAACGAATCGTCGGGATCGAGTCCACGCGCCGACCACACGACGCCATCGACCTTGACCTGACCGACTTGCGTCGGCTTTATCGGCTCGACGACGACGCCAACTTGACTGACGACATCGTCGGCTTTTGGCAACTCCGCTTTCTTATCCGATTTGATGATAAAACGGCGAAATCCCATGAGCGTGCCTGCCGAAACGGCGACAAACGCGAGCACCTGAAAGCCGACGGGAACCCCCAATGCAGCGAGTACAACTGCAACGAGACTACCAACAACAAACCAAATGCTCACGACAGCGACTGTCACGCCTTCGGCAATTCCAAAGATAACCGTCGCAACGATCCAAAAGATGAGATCGAGACTGACTGTCATAAGCTCACTCCCCTCTCGACGACTACTTCAAAACGCTTTTAACCGCCGAAGCCATACCGACGATCCCTTGCAAATCCGACGGAATGATGATCTTCGTCGCTTCGCCATGCGACGCATCGCGGAATGCATCGTAAGCCTTGACGCGAAGGGTTGCATCGGTCGGCGTCGCCGCGTTAATCGCCTTAATGCCCTCGGCTTTGGCGATTTCGGTGAGGCGAATCGCTTCGGCTTGCGCCTCGGCTTTGCGGAGTGCAACTTGCTTTTCGGCCTCGGCGCGAAGCAACATGGCTTCTTTTTCGGCTTCCGCTTTCTGGACTATCGCAATGCGATTCGCCTCGGCATTGAGTTCTGCCGCCGAACGCGCTGCCTCGGCGTTGAGGATCTGGACTTCTTTGTTCTTCTGAGCATCGAGAATGGCCGCTTCTTTCGCCGCCTGCGCCATCGTCAACTGTTCACGGCGTTCGCGTTCGGCTTTCATTTGGCGTTCCATCGCATCTTGAATATTGCGCGGTGGCTGGAACGTCTTGATCTCGACGCGCGTAACCTTGATACCCCACTTATCGGTCGCTTCGTCCAATTCGCGCGTCATCTGAGTGCTGATTTCTGCACGACTCTGGAGGCACTGTTCGAGGTCGAGTTTACCGATGACGCTGCGCAACGTCGAAATCGCCAACGTACTCAAGCCCTCGCGCAAATTGCGGCAACCATACGTCGCCAATTTCGCATCGAAAATCGTATAAAATACGAACGAATCGGCGCGAATCGAAACCGTATCCTTCGTAATGACATCCATCGGCGGAACGTCATAAGCCAATTCCGCCAACGACATCTTCGACCGTACCCGATCGAGGAACGGAACCAAAAAGTGCATACCACTGTGAAGCTCACCCGCGAACTGTCCCAAACGCTCGATAATGTAGACTTGAGATTGCGGAACGATGCAGATCGACTTCGCCAAAATGATCATGACGACCAAAAGCACGATAACCACAATAATGAGTAATTCCATACAAAACACTCCTTTGTCGATGTCTTACGACTCTATTAGAAATTGTCGCACTCCTACTGCGGAGCGCAAAATAAAAACCTGACGAGGATAACAACAATCGTGCAAAGCATTATCGCCCCAAAATGCCACATCAGCAACGACAATCATGCCTTGCATCTCGATTTCTATGCCCTCTATTTCTATGCACTTGGTACGTCGTAAAAGACGATGCTTTTGCCATCGGGAAGCAGTACGAGACGCGCACTAAACTCCCGTATGCTCATCGCAAGCGATGACTGGTTCATAAACCAATAATTGAGAGCCTTTCTCTTGGCATCACTACGCGTGCGCCCGGTAAAAGTAATGGGGTCTTTTCGCGTCTGAGCTTTGTCGAGATTTCCCATTTCTGTCTCCTTTACGATAACCAGTTGAGTTCATCCATCATTGCCACGAGGTAGACGATGCGTTGCACCGGATAATGACTCGGCAACATCGCGAGCATCTCATTGAGACGGCTACCGCTCTGCAATCGTTCCACGACGACGTTAGCTTTTGCAGGCAATACGCCTCGACAAAAACCGCTAGCATTATCGTTTAATTTCAAAAAATAAGAAAGTGCCGAATGCGTCACTTCGTGAATCATTGCACTCGGAATCCGAACGAGTGCCGCATCTTGCATGATCTCTTCGATATCGTGTGGCGAAAACACCGGATCTTCGGGCAACACCGCTCGCTCTGGCATCGGAATAAACTCAAATCGCGCCGTCGGCCACGCAAAGACGTCTTCGACGACTGCCGTCACATACGCTCGGCGACGCTCAAATAACTTCGGATCGACATCCGATTCCTCTTTCTGACGACGATAGCGCATACTCGGCAATCGCTCATCGATGTGTGCATCGTTGCCATGGCGCGAATACCAAGCATCAAAACCGACAACCGCCCCCAATGCCCGTGTATCGGCCGATACCGGATACCCCGCATTAAACGTTATCGCCAAATGCGTATACTTCCTGCGCAAATGAACGACACCCGACGCCTTATCCTTATATATGCGGTACAAAATCGAAAGCCACGGCGTGCGAACCAAACTCCCACAAAGCCGGTCTTTGCCCTCGGGCAACGCCAACGACGAAAGCGCACAAGCCGGGCTCTTCCCAAACACCAAATCTTGCCACGCCGCCATCGCATGCCGTATCGTCGAACCCACGATCGAACTATCTTCGCGCTCCGCACAACACGACAACGCCTCGAAGATATTTCCCACCGAAACCTGCGATGGAATCACCTCGACAAACGAAGACGAATAACCGATCTCCGCTACAGCCGCCCATCCCATCTCGCTCGGCATCCGCAATATCCAAGCCGTCTCGCGATACCGATTCGGCAACTCCAACACGTCGGCAGGCGATATGTCGAAATCACACAAACCTATCTCGGGCTTGAACTGCAACATCAACGACGACAACGAGTCGATGCTCAAGACAAAATGAACCGTAAATCCAAAATACGACTGCAAGACGTTGATTATCGCCCGCAATGATTCATCGCGCGTTGCGCATATAAAGTGCGACATATCGACTACGCTCCATCGATTCGAGCATCCGGCGCCCCTGCCCCATTCGACTGCAAATCAGAGCCTTGTGTATCCGGCGTCCCATTCGACTGCGCCGCCACGCCATCTCTGGCCACCGTTTTCGCCTCGGGCGCATCGGGGAACCCAGCCAGGCGCAAGATCTCCAATCGCGCCTCCCGTTCACTCGACGCCCAAAGCGCCTCGATCTCATCGCGCGGCGTCCACTCTTCTGCTCGCTCTTGCAACTCACACTCGCGCCCATAAGCCGCCGCCGGCACATAGCGCATCAAAAACTCCAACTGCTTGAGCAAAAACTTCTTCGATTTGTCGTATCCGCGAGCATCGCGACCAAACGCCTCGAGCGTATACTCGACGAGCTTCGAAAATAACGCCAACCGTTCGGCGCCCGAATAATCGAGACCCGCCCCCTGCGCCAACTCCCGAAATATCCACGGTCGAATCACCGCTCCACGCGCAAACGCAAACCCCGCACACGCCGAACTCGCCTCGCGCGCCTTCACCGCCTCGACGTGCGCCAAATCGCCACAGCCTATCACCGGTATGTCGACGTTACGCGCTATCCGCTCCACCAAATCCCAATCCGCCGGCCCTCGATACTGCGCCGCCTTCGTCCGCCCATGGATAAATATCGCATCGATTCCACACGCCTGCGCCGTCTCGGCTATCTGCTCCGCCGTATTGTCGTCGGCGCCAAACCCCTTGCGCAACTTCACCGACACCGGAATCGTCACCGCCGCGCGAATCGCTTCAAAATGCACGTGGATCTTCTCGGGCTGGTTGAGCAACAACGCCCCTCCGCCATGCGACACGACCGATTCATGCGGACACGCACAGTTGAAATCGACGAAATCCGCCCCGCACTTCTGCGCATATTTCGCCGCCTTCGCCAAGTGATTCGGGTTATTCCCCACGATTTGCGCACCAAAAATCCGCTCACTCGGATCGCGACGCAACAACGCCGCATCTTGGCTTCCACCCTTCACGACATACGACGCTATCGCCATCTCACCTATCGTCGCATCCGCCCCCAACTCCGTCACGAGACGCCGAAACGGTCGGTTCGCAATATTCGTCATCGATCCCATGAAATACTTTGCTTTCAAAAACGGCTCTTTCATCGCTCTTCCCTACGCCAACGCTTCTTTCTCTCCAACATCCCAATATTCAATCTTCTCTACCTATAACATTTCAATCTTTTCAACAACACAACATTTCAATCATTATACTTCAAACTCGCTTTTACAAGCCCACCCACATTCATATAATTATATATCAAAACATCCAACATTCATACGATCACGACACATCGCACAGATATATATTACGCCAAAGTCCGCCGGTCGATCAACGATCGCCCCAACGTCGCCTTATCGGCAAACTCCAACTGCGCCCCCATCGGAAGCCCCGACGCGATGCGCGATACTTTCACACCCAACGGCGCTATCAATTTCGTCAAATAAGACGCCGTCGCCTCGCCCTCTATCGACGGATTCATCGCCAATATCACCTCGCCAAACGCCCCACCCGACAACCGGACGATCAACTCGTGAATCTTCAAATCCGCCGGCGTCACACCATCGAGCGGCGATATCACCCCATGCAATACGTGAAAACGACCATGAAACTCCTGCGTCGACTCTATCGCCACCAAATCTTGCGGCGACTCCACCACGCACAGCAACGACTCCTCCCTCACGCGCCCACGGCAACGCTCACACGGCGACGATTCACACAAATTCTGGCAAACCTCGCAGTAACGAATCGTGTCGCGCGCCGCCACAATCGCCGCTCCCAACGCATGCGCCGTCTCGGCCGGCTGCCGCAATAAATAAAACGCCATCCGCGTCGCCGACTTGCGACCTACCCCTGGCAACCGCGATAACGCATCGATTAACGCCTCCAACGACTGTGTATGTGCCGACATCCATCCCTCCAAAACATGCCGAATCCGCGCACGTTTTACAAACACCGCACACAATCGTCAAAACTTTTCGCCCCACCCCTCGAACATTCGGTTCGCCTCGCCTTTGAAGCGCCCTATCTCGCCCTTTCGGGCTCAATACGGGCTCGGAACGCCCTATCTCGCCCTTTCGGGCTCAATACGGGCTTTTGGGCGCCCTATTTCGCTAACGCTCAATACGGGCTTGGGGCGCCCTATTGCCTGCGGCAATACGGGCTTTTGGGCGGCTATTGGCGCGAGGCCAATACGCCGCCCCTCCTCCCCGGGGTTGCACTTCGTTTACCCCGGGCTGTATTCTGGCGCCCCTTCAGGGCGCTCGCATGGGTTGTAATTCGTTTACCCCGCCCCCGGGGTTGCACTTCGTTTACCCCGGGCTGTATTCTGGCGACCCTTCAGGGCGCTCGTAGCTAGCCCGCGCCCGGCGGGCTCACCACTACATCATCAAATCAGAACTTGATGATCACATGCGCTTGGAGCTTCACAAAATGCCCCGTTGCCTGTTCGCGATAATAGGTTTCATCGTTGGCAATCGACGGCGTGTAATCGAGGTTCAAACCGAGGCCGACCGTTCCCATGATGAAATACGTCAAGCCAACGCCCAAGCGAATCGCAAACCACCCCGTATCCCAACGTTTATTCACGCCACCATCGCGGTATTTGTCGGCAACGTATGTCGCACCAATGCCGATCTTCCCCGACAACTCGAGGTTTTTCACCAAACCGAGGAAAAACTTCGCTTCAAACATCGTCGCTCCATAGAACCAATCGATATCGAGGTGGTTCTTGTCGTAAAACAAACCACCCAAATCTTGTTCCAAAGCGATCCCAAACCAGCTATTGATGCGGTATCCAAAGCCAAGCGAAAAAGCTAGACCATTCAAGTCTACCTCGGAATCCGAATCGGGAAGCGCAACATAACCAAACGCCCCCATAATCTCGAACTCCCCTGCCTCGGCCTCGTTCGGTGCCGAAAATAAGCACGTCGCTGCCAAAAATAACGTCGTAAAAAAGAGCCCAATGCGCTTTGCTAAGTGATTCACTGTCTCCATCTCAACTTCTCCTTCGTCGTCAATTCGCGCCATGCAAAAAAGCACAACACGGTCACAGTTCCGTACGTTTGACCAAAACGGCACATACGCACACAAATCATGCGCAGTGTAACAGAATCGACGCATATTCTATTCAAAATTTCTCATCCCTAAATGATTTCTCTCCCACAAGCGGCCGCCACGCCGACACTGTGCACTGCATAAAGCAATATGTATGTTGGGAGACAAACGCAAAATGCAGACACTCTGAATTAGATGTCGCACGGATTTGAGCTAGGATCGCAAAAATGTTTAAGATCACACTTTGCACAAAGCTGTTGGCAATGATTTGTTGCCGGCATGCGAAAATCTTTATTTTCAATGCGCTCGACGATATTGGCGACTTCAGAAATTGCTTGAGGAACTTCACTGGCATTATAGTCATACGAAATAAATGGCGATTCAGACTGTGTACCTGTGTAGAACAAGTGCATACGACTCACGCGCAGACCGTAACGTTTTTCAGCAATATTGGCATAGATATCGAGTTGCCGTTTGTAGCGCCGCAGGAGCTCACTGCCATCTTTGGTCGTTGGATCTGGCTTTTTCTCGGTTTTGAAGTTGAAGATCTCAATCGAATCACCCTCATTACGAATGAGATCGATATTGCCTTCTAGAATGAAGTTAGGTTGCATCATGACGACGGGGACTGCGGCATCGCGTATTTTTGCCCAATCATTTTTAGCATATTCAACGTAATGATTCACGTGTTTGAAGATGACGTCAAGCCCGCTCTCGTTGATGCTATGACCAGTATTCTGACGAAGTTGACGATAATTGTCGTGAAGCCACGCATCTATAGATGCATGTGTGATGTGCTCAGGATGCCCCTGCAACACCTCTCTGTGCACATCTTCAATCGTTTGATGCACGAGCATTCCCAACATGATGGCGTTAGTACTAACTTGTGGATAATTGAGCTCTCTAAAAAATTTATACTGAACAGGGCAGTTCTCGTATGCAAGAATATGTTCGGTGAAAGAATAAACCTGTTTGATATGTGCCGATGGGACTTCATCGATTTGGAGCGCATCGATTTGTGTAGATAATAA
>SFMP01000013.1 GCA_004554395.1 Myxococcales bacterium
AACAGAGCCTGCGTTGGCTCAATCGCATGCAGGAATTGTTGCCTTAATTATAGGGATAAAAGACATGCGCACGGTCGAATCGTTCTACAAACCAGGGCTCGAAGCTCCGCAAGATATCATCGCCGAATTGGGGTCGGCGCCGCGCGATGTCCATGTCGTTGGCGTTTTTGCCTCGAAGATGATCCGCGTCGTGATCGTCTTCGTCGTGCTTTGCGTAGGCGTATATATCGAATATTACTTATGGCATGCATTTGTCGATCGTGCATCGGTGTTGGCTTGGACCGTTGGAATAGCCCTGCTCCCGATTGTGCTGGGTTTTGTTCCTTGGGCTTGTATTACATCGTATAGCCGCCGAATGGCGGCATACGCGCGTTACGCTCGGGTTTATCGAGATGGGACGCCTACGCGCGGTTGGGTCAATACAATATCTCGCGCTTCGGGAAGCAATCTCGATTGCCATTACGTCGAACATTCATGGTCGTCGACGATAGCCAAAGTACGGATCGATTATACATTCGAAGTCGGGGATGATATTAGGACGGGGACTGTTATCATGCACGAGCAATCGGCGAGGTTTTTGGTTCCCAATATGGAAATATGCGTGTTGTATTTAGCCGATAGCGTTTCGGATAATATGATATTCCCGATGCCGAGTCCGGATTGGTTTACGACGAAGTCATATTGAATGGTGGTGGGGTTGTGCTCCCGGGGTTGCGCTTCGCTCACCCCGGGCTGTGTTCTGGCGCCCATTCAGGGCGCTGGTGGTGGGGATGATTGGATGTTATGGGGTGGATGTTTGGGTTTCGCGGTGTCGGATGGCGCAGAAGAGGGCGGAGATGGCGACGGCGACGCCGATAGCTGTGATGATGCCGCCAGCGTAACCGACGTTTGCGACGGATAGTTTATCGGTGACTTGGCCGCCAATGGCAGTGCCGGTGCCGATTCCCAAGTTGAAGAGGCCAGAGTAAATCGACATGGCGACTGCAGAAGCGCTTGGGTTGGTGTATCGGATGAGTTCGGATTGGAAGGCGACGTTGAATGCCGTAGAACACATGCCCCAGATGATGCAGATCGCAATGATAGCTGTGAATGAAGATGCACATATTTGCAAAGAAAGTAGTGAAATCATGACGCCAGTTAGAGTAATTGCAATGAATCGGAAGCGGTTGAGGTCGTAGACTTTTGAAAAGATGATGCTACCGGCGAGCCCAGCGAGGCCAAAGATGGTGAGCGAAGTCGTGATGAGTGAAGGAGACATGTTAGCGATTTGTGCCATGAAAGGTTCGATATAGCTGTATCCCGTATAATAGCCAGTCGCAATAAAGGCGATGACGATGTAGAGGCTGACGAGTATCGGGTTTTTGAGCAGGCTGGGGAGTTGGCGGAATGTGAATCGCTCGGTGGCTTCGTGTTTGGGCATGACGAGGCAAAGGTATAGCAAGATAGCGGCCGAAATGAGCCCGACAGAGGCAAAAGTCATGCGCCAGCCCATCGCTAAGCCAAGCATGCGCCCAAGCGGTAGCCCCGCAATCATGGCAATAGAGGATCCGGTGGCGATGAGGCTGAGCGCAATCGGTTGATGTTTGGGATCGACGAGTCGCGCAGCAATGATCGTGGCAATCGACCAAAAGATGGCATGTGACGTTGCTACGACAAGGCGAGCCGCGATGAGGAATGGAAAATTGGGAGCAATCGTGGAAAGAAATTGACCGAGAGTGAAAAGCCCGATGACGCCGAGAAGTAGCTTTTTAAACTCAAATCGAGAGGAAAGGACCATGAGAGGCATGGAGAGAAGCATTACAGCCCATGCATAGACCGAAATCATGATTCCGGTTTGGGATTCGGTGAGGGCAAACGATTGACCAATGTCGAGCAAAAGTCCGATAGGCATAAATTCGGATGTGTTGAAGACAAAAGCTGCCGCCGAAAGACCAATGAGCGGTAGCCATTGCCGCCGAGTCAGCGAAGATGATGTCGCCATATTGCATAACCTTTATATGGATAATGCGCCAAACAACGCGTTTATGTTTGGTGCAAACAGCCTTGCTTCTGAGAAAATGGCAGAAGGTTGGCGAAGCGGTGAGGTGTGCGCCTACATGTCGCACATCGTCCGCAGGGGGGAGTATTTAGCAAAAACTTTTAAAAATGTAAGTCGTTATGCGTCGTTTTGAGTGGGTATAGGATCGAATTGTATTTTGATTATATTATCATCTTGATGTGGATTGGATGAATTGTGTTACTTTGTCCCGTATTGCCAACGGCAATACGGGCGGGTTGCGTAGGCGTATGCGCGCAAGCGGCGGAGCGGCGAGCACATAGCCGGAGCGGCGGAGCGTATTGCCCCCCCCCGAGAGGGGCAAAAGCGTAGCAAGAGCCCGTATTGAGCGCAGCGAAATAGGGCGATGGAAGCCCGTATTGAGCGCAGCGAAATAGGGCGACAAAAGCCCGTATTGAGCGCAGCGAAATAGGG
>SFMP01000123.1 GCA_004554395.1 Myxococcales bacterium
CCACCAAAACGACAAAGATAGGGCAAAAGACTTTTTCGAGTCGGGCATGAGTGCGGCATGTCGCCAAATCTATGCTTATGCGCGCGACGACGTTCCCGTCACGATATACTACGCCTTCAAACAACGAGATGCCGCCAGTTCCGATGGCGATAGCTCGATTCCCGGGGCAACGTCGTCGTCGGGTTGGGAGACGATGCTGTCGTCGATCGTCAACGCCGGCTTCCAAATTACGGGCACTTGGCCCATCCGAACCGAAGGTAAGACGCGGATGCTCGCACAAGGTACCAATGCGCTATCGTCGTCGATCGTGCTCGTGTGTCGCAAGCGCCCAGCCACGGCGCCAACGGCGACGCGCAGGGAGTTCTTGCGCGACCTCGACAAACACCTTTCGCAGGCGATCAAGGCGTTGCAAGAGAGCCATCTCGATCCAGTCGATATGGCGCAATCGTCGATTGGGCCTGGAATGGCGATATATTCGCGCTATGCCAAGATCGTCGACCAACAAAACCGCCCCGTCACCGTTCGCGCGGCGCTCCAACTCATCAATGCGCGCCTCGATGCCTATCTCAACGACGGCAGTTCATACGACAAGGCGACGCAGTGTTGCGTCGAAATCTACAAACAACACGCCTTCGACCCAGTCGTCTATGGCGATATCGACGTTTTAACGCGAGCCAAAAATACATCGGTCGACGCCCTCGTCGCCCTTGGCGTGGCGCACAGCGCACGCGGTCAAGTCGCCCTCGTCAAACGCGAAGACATCTACGCCGCCTATAAAGCCAATAACGCGCTCACCATCGAACAAAAATCTTGTGCTTGGATCGGTTGTCAACTCCTAGCCCAAGCCCTCGCGCAAGACGGCATCGTCGACGCCGCTCGCATTTATCGCATGTTTTCGCTCGACGACGCGGCAACTATCCACGAGCTCGCCTATCAACTCTATCACAACGCTGATCTCAAAAACTGCGCCAAAGAAGCCCACGTTTTCAACGTCGTCGTCGCCGAATGGGAACAAATCCAACAACGCGCAGCGACCGATGGCGGCACCGATATGGGGCGCAAACTCATCGAATAACGCCACCTCGACGCAATCGATTCTTTTTGCTTCATCGCACTATATGGAGGATTCCATGTCACAAAACGCCATTTCGACCCAATCGATCAGAACGCAAACATACAAATCGTGGCGCGAAGTCATACGACTTCAACCCGACGTCGCCAGAGGCGAGCTCATTCGGGCGCAATTTGCAGCCAATTTGAGCGCCGTGGCGCAATACGAAGACCAATCCGACGGTCAAGACGTCGATCCAAAGGCCAAAGATATCGATAAGATATATCGGCGCCCCGATCAGTTCTTTTCGCGCACGTATTTGACCGTCGGCATGCGCCATCTCCTCGTTTCGGCGCTAAGGCGCGTTTGTGGCGGCGATGGGGCTCCGGTCATCCAGCTCAAGACGACGTTTGGCGGCGGCAAAACGCATTCCCTTTTGGCGCTCTATCACCTCATGAAATCGGGCAACAAAATATGCGATGCCGATTCGGCACTCCACGACGTTTTAGTCGAAGCCGGGGTTCAAACGATCCCCGACGTCCGAATCGCCGTCTTCGAAGGCACGAAACACAGCGCCGCAGCGCCGACAAAAGTCCGTTCCCAAACGGTCAACACCGTTTGGGGGCATATTGCCGCCCAACTCACGGCGCAAGCACGCCGCCCCGGGCTCTTCGACAAGCTATTTGCCCAAGCCGATGCCCAAAGCGTCGCACCGGGCAGCGATGCATTCCGCATCCTCTTCGACGAAATCGGGCCGTGCGTCGTCCTCATCGACGAACTCGTCGCCTACGCTCGAACCCTCTCCGACCGACAACTCCCCGGCGGCACGTTCGAAAACTTCCTCACGTTTATCCAACAAATCACCGAAGCGGCAAAGCTCTCGACATCGGGCAGCCTCGTCGTTGCCACGCTCCCCGAATCCGAACGCGAAATCGGCGGCGCGGCAGGCGCCAAAACACTCGACGTCATCGGCCATACGTTTGGGCGACTCGACGCCGTTTGGACTCCCGTCGCCGCCGACGAAGGGTTCGAAATCGTCCGACGACGACTATTCGCCGATTACATCGATTTCGACGAATGCAAGCGAATATGCCGCGCATTCGCCGATATGTATCAAAATGCCCAAGAAGGCGTTTATCCGCCCGATGCCACCGACCGTTCCGACGCCTACTACAAGCGGCTTTTGCGATGTTACCCCATCCATCCCGAAATCTTCGACACCCTCTATCAAGAATGGGTCACGTCGTTCCCGCATTTCCAGAAAACGCGCGGCGTCTTGAGCTTCATCGCCAAAATCGTCCACAAACTCTATATGGATAAAGATGCCTCGGCCCTCATCTTGCCTGGTGCCATCGATCTCACCAATCGCGATATCCGCGCCGAACTCGTCCACTACATCAACGATTCTTGGAATCCCATCATCGACGCCGATATCGACGGCACATCGTCGCACGCCTATCGCATCGATGCCACCGATCCACGCGCCGGCGATTGTGCCGCCGCACGCCGCCTGGCGCGTTGCATCCTCTTCCAAAGCGCTCCCGCCGCCTCGTGCGGCGTTCAAGCCGAAATGCGAGCCAATGAACGCGGCATCGACAAAAAACACCTACACCTCGCCGTCGCCCAACCCGGCGATAACATCTCCGTCTTCGACGATACACTTCAAAAACTCGTCAACGAACTCCAATACCTCTATCACGACGAATCTCACGACGAATCGAGATATTGGTTCAGCACTCACCCCACGCTCAACAAAGTCGCTCAAGACCGCATCGCAACCGTTTCCGACGCCGACGTCTTGCGAACTATCGAAGAACAATTCCGCAGAAACGTCTCCGGATCGCAAGACCTCCCCATCCAATGCTTCCCAAAATCCTACAGCGACGTCGCCGACAAACAACAAATCCAATGCATCGTGCTCGACATCCGACACACCTACTGCAGAGCCCGCCCCAACGACAACGGCGCGACGAAATTCGCCCACGACATCGTCGTCAATAAAGCCGACAACGCACGTCGCAAGCACTGCAACACGCTCGTCTTCGTCGCCGCCGACGAAAACAAAGTCTACGCCGTCAACGACAAAGTCCGACGCTATTTGGCTTGGGAATCGATCGACAAAGACGCCGAAAGACTCGATCTATCGAGATCGCAAAGATCCGAGCTCAAACAAAACATCGAATCGCATCAAAAAGACGCCATCGAAGCCATGCGATCGGCTTTCCAATGGCTACTCATCCCAACGTGCGAAGACGCCGCCAAGACAAACGACATCGCATTCGAAGCAAAACCGATCCAAATCAATTGGCTCAATGCAACGCAACCCATACGCCAAGCACTCGTCGACGACGAATATTTGCTCGAAGAAAACTGGAGTGGAAACCTCCTACAAAATCTGCTCGACACCTACATTTGGCCCGTCGATCCCTACATCTCGGTCAAGCAACTCTGGGACAACCTCACCGATTACGTCTACATGCCGCGCGTCAAAAACGTCGACGTCCTCAAAGATGCCATCAAATCCGGGCTAGCCAGTGGCTGCTTCGCCTACGCATCATCGGCCCCCAGCGCCGACAACCACTTCGACGCCATCTTCCTCGATAGGCCAACCGTCCAAGTCGCCGACACGGGCTACATCATCCGCCGCAATTTCGCCGTCGCGCAAATCGAAAGCGACCAACGAAAAGCCGCCGAAACGCCAGCCCCAGCCGCACCCAACGCCCCCGCCGTTCCACCCGCCGCTCCCTACACCGCCACCACCGCGCCGCGGCAGCCGCAAACCGCCCCAGCTGCAGCCCCCACCACCGAAACAGACGCTTACACGCATTTCGACGCCAGCATCGACATCGACACGACGCGTTTCACCGCCTCGATCGACCATTACTACGACGAAATCATCAAACACGTCATCAACGTCCCGCGATCCAACGTCAAACTCACCCTCGAAGTCTCGCTCGACACCCACGAATCCGCCCCCATCGACGCCGACGTCGTGCGCACGTTGCGCACAAACTGCAAAGCTCTAGGCATCGATCACCACATCGAACACTAGTTCGCCGCCCTATTGCCCTGTGCGGGCAATACGGGCTTTTTTCGCCCTATTGCCCTGTGCGGGCGATACGGGCTCGGGCTACGGCTATTTCGCGCTCTGCGCTCAATACGCCTACGCAAACGCCCTATTGCCCTGTGCGGGCAATACGGGCTTTTTTCGCCCTATCGCCCTTGTCGGGCGATACGGGCTCGGGCTACGGCTATTTCGCGCTCTGCGCTCAATACGCCTACGCCGTTGCCCGAGGCGGGCAACGCATCGCAACCCGATATTGAATCACATCGACATAATATAAAGCATATCAATATATATATTTATATACTTTATACACTCCAATATACACCGACATACAGTGATATATACTTCAAACGACAAAGAGGCGTCTGCATGGAAATCACACAAATCAAGCCAAAAATGCGCATTTGCGGTTTAGAATCGCAACCCGTTACGATCGTTGCAATCGATATCATCGGCAATAGCGCCGAATTGATATATAAACGCGACGATGGAACGATTGGAAATCAATTGATATCGGCACCCAACGCCGAAAAGCTTCAAATCGACGATTCGCCGTTTTATTCGTTCGACGCCGATCCGAAGCAAATGCGGCTTTGTTGCGAAGCGATACGCATCGAACGGGGCAGCTTATTCGATCCATTCTATGCCGTGCATTCTTCCAATATCATCCCATTGCCGCATCAAATTACTGCCGTCTATCAAGAAATGCTTCCGCGCATTCCACTGCGCTATCTCCTCGCCGACGATCCGGGCGCGGGCAAGACGATTATGGCCGGGCTTCTCATCAAAGAACTCCGCGCCCGTGGCGATCTCAACAATTGCCTCATCGTCGCCCCTGGCGGACTCGTCTCCAATTGGCAATCCGAACTACAAAAGAAGTTTTCTCTCGATTTCAAAATCCTCACGCGAGATGCGATCGACATGCGGTCGAAGAAAAATGTCTTCGACGATCTCCCATTCTGCATCGCAAGACTCGACCATCTCAAACCCAAAAACAACAGAGATAACAATGATGATAAGAGAAAACCGCTTTACGCAGAAAACGTCCGCCTCCAAGAGATGATCGCACAATCGAATTTCGATCTCGTCATCATCGACGAAGCACACAAAATGTCGGCTTCAAGATATGGAAACGAAATCAGAGATACGGCTCGATACGTTCTCGGAAAACGACTCGCCGAGCATTCGCGCAATCTCCTACTCATGACGGCGACGCCGCACAACGGAAACGACGACGATTTCTCTCTGTTCATGCAACTCATCGATCCCGATCGATTCGAAATCCGACATCAGGGCAATTCCATGCCGTCGAAAGACGATCTCAGCGACGTCATGCGGCGACTCGTCAAAGAAAAGCTCATCAAATTCGACGGAACGCCTCTGTTCCCTGCGCGCATCGCCCATACGATGGCGTTCGAATTGACGGGCGAAGAACTCGAACTCTACGAACGCGTCACCGACTACGTCCGATCGCAATTCAATCGTGCCGAAAACCTCGCTGCTCAAAAGAGAAACAACATCGGATTTGCCCTACAAGTCCTACAACGCCGGCTCGCGTCTTCGCCTCTGGCCATCTACAATACGCTCAAGAAGCGACGACAAAAGCTCCAAGATCTCTACGAAAAATGCCAATGGGCATCATCGCCCAGCCGTTCTTTAGCCGACAGCTTCGACGACATCGACGCTCCCTATCAAGACGACGACGATATGTCGGCCATCGAAGCCGAAGACAACGCCGAAAACGCCGTCGAATCGCTCTCGACGGCCATCGACCTCGACGAGCTCGATGCCGAAATCCAAACGCTTCAAGACCTCGAAAAACGCGCTGAACACTTATATATTTCGGGGCGCGATTGCAAATGGCAACAACTCAGTGCGCTTTTGCAAGGCGATGATAACCCGTGCAACGTCTTTGCTTCGCGCGAAACTGCGCCAAAACTCATCGTCTTCACCGAGCATCGCGATACGCTCCAATACCTCTCCAAAAAGCTCGAAGATCTTCTCGGGTCTCCCGATGCCATCGTCCAAATACACGGCGCCACGCGGCGCGACGAGCGCGATAACATCCAAGACCGATTCCGACAAGACAAAGACGTTCGCATACTCGTCGCCACCGATGCCGCTGGCGAGGGCATCAATTTGCAATCATCGCACATCGTCATCAATTACGATTTGCCTTGGAACCCAAATCGCATTGAACAGCGATTCGGGCGCGTTCACAGAATTGGGCAAACGAAGACTTGCTACCTCTACAACCTCATTGCGGGCAATACTTGCGAAGGCAATGTCTATAAGCGGCTATTGCAAAAACTCGACGAAGAATCGAATCGACTCGGCAACGCCGTCTTCGACGTCCTCGGCCGATTGACGTTTGGGCAAGACCAATCGCTCAAAGATTTAATCCTCGAATCGATTCAAAAAGACACCAATGGGACAAAAAAAGACGAACCAACGGCTCGCATTCAACTCGCCATCGACGAGGCTTTTTCGCACGAAAACCTCGAAAAACTCATCAAAGAAAACGCCCTCACCGAAGAAATCCTCGACCCAACTCGCGTCAAAGAAACGCGCTTCGAAATGGAACGCGCACAAGCGCAAAAATTGGCGCCCTACTTCATCGAACAGTTTATGCGATCGGCTTTCGAAGATCTCAACGGTACGATGCAAAAACGCGATACGAAACCCAAATCACCCGCGGTGCGCTTCGAAATCACCAGAGTACCACGCGACATTTGCTCAAATCATCGCGAAGTTCTCAACAAATACGAGCGCATTTGCTTCGATCCCCAATACGTTCACATCGACGACGACGCGCGCGAAGCCGATTGCATCGATACCGACCATCCGCTTCTTCGCGCTACGCTCAAATGCATCATCGATAAATATAGTAGCCATCTCAAACGCGGCACGTTCTGGATCGATCCGCGCCCACAAGCTCAAGACATCTGTTTGCTCTTCATCATTCAAGATGTCATCGTCGACGAATTGGGCAATTCCATTTCTCAAAAGATTCACTTTATCGACGTTACGCCAAGCGGAAACGCCCAAACAGCCGGATTTGCGCCATATAACGACTACGAAGACCCAGACGATGTGCAAAGAGAAGCGATTCGCCAATATCTCGGGCAAATCGCATGGCCTGGGCGCGACGTCGAACGCAATGCGATCGAATTCTGTTCAAAAGAGCTCGAAAAACACAAATCAGAAATCGAAAAGAAGCGAAATGATCAAGCCGATCGAATCGAAAAAGCCGTGCGCGAACGCCTCAATGCAGAAATCAACTATTGCGACAAAAATGCCATAAGATTGCGACAAGCTGGCAACGAAGGCAATGCCGTGCAAGAAGAGAAAAAAGCTGCCGATTACCATAAACGGCTCACTCGTCGGCTCGCTGAAATCGAAAAGAGCCGGCGACTCATTCACAAATCCCCCGTCATCATCGGGGCGGCTATCGTCGTGTCGAAATCGTTTATCGATTCGATTTCGCCAAGCCAAACCGACGACGACGCGACATTAGCCCCGACGCGCAATACTAAAGAAGTCGAAAAAATCGCGATGGATGCCGTCATGGAAAAGGAGAGGCACGATGGCTTTGAGCCGCGCGATGTATCGAGCGAAAACAGGGGCTACGACATCGAATCGATCAAAGTCACCGATAAAGACTCTATAATCCGATTTATCGAGGTCAAAGGGCGACGCACCGATGCCGATAAAGTCACCGTCACATACAACGAACGAAACGTCGGAAAGAATAAAGGCGATAATTACATCCTCGCCATCGTCAGAGTCGACAACGATAACCCAGAATCGCCTGTTTCTAAGATCACCTATATTCCCAATCCGTTTAAAGATTCAGACTGTTTCGTGACGCAAATCTCCTACGACATAGACAAGCTCGAACAAATGGGCAAACAGGGCTAACCGCATTGACTTGTTCCGTTGATACATCATGGCGGGGATTGGGCATGTCGATGCTGGCGATGGCAACGGCATGCCTTGGCGCAGAGCGACGGGCATTTTTTGAACGAAGACTCGACTATCCGTGCATGCAAAAAATAAGTCGCTAAATTCAAGGCGTTTGAGACCAAATTGGAGAATTTTTGGCGATCAAAAAAACTGCCCACATCGTCGCCAAATTGTGCTAATAATGCCTGTTCATGCCTAGTCGTATTGCGCGACTAGGCGCACGTATTTTGTAGAAAGGAACGGGTAATAGAATGGCGGATGAATTTCATTTGTCTCATGATTTGAACCAGGACGATGGTTCGAGGGAGTATACGGCCGACTCGATCCAAGTCTTGGAAGGGCTCGAGGCAGTGCGCAAGCGCCCTGGCATGTACATCGGCAATGTCAACGATATTTCTGGACTGCATCAGCTCGTCTACGAAGTCGTCGACAATGCTATCGACGAGGCGTTGGCTGGGTTTTGTAACGAAATCATCGTCGATATCCACGAAGATAACAGCGTCACGGTGCGCGACAATGGGCGCGGTATCCCAACCGAAATCCATAAGAAAGAAGGCGTTTCGGCGGCCGAAGTCATCATGACGGTTTTGCATGCCGGCGGCAAATTCGACAACAATTCGTATAAGGTTTCGGGCGGTCTTCACGGCGTCGGCGTCTCGTGCGTCAACGCATTGAGCAAACATCTCGACCTCGATATCTTCCGCAATGGGCGCCACTATCACCAAGAATACGAAAAGGGGAAGCCCTTGTTTGCCCTGCGCGACGAAGGCCCAACCGATCAGACGGGCACGTCTGTTCATTGGATGGCCGACGATTCGATCTTCTCGATCACCGACTACGATTTCGATTTGTTGTGCCAGCGATTGCGCGAGCTTTCTTATCTCAATTCGGGCGTCAAGATCGTCCTCAACGACGAACGCGGCGACCAGAAAAAGCAAGTCTTCCACTTCGAAGGTGGGCTTTGTAGCTATGTCGAATTTTTGACGGCAAACAAAGAACCGATTCACGCCACGCCAATCCACATCGTCAAGACGTTCGAAGAAGAAGGCATTACGATCGAATTGGCTCTGCAATGGACGAATGCATATCAAGAAATATTGCTTTGCTTTGCGAATAACATCCGCAACCGCGACGGCGGCACGCACGAAGCGGCGTTCAAATCGGCACTCACGCGCGTCGTCAACCAATATGCACAGCAACAGCAAGCGCTCATGAAGAATTTCAAAGGTTCGATTACGGGCGAAGATATCCGCGAAGGGCTCTATGCCATTATTTGCGTCAAACTCCCCAATCCGACGTTTTCGAACCAGACGAAAGACAAACTCCTCAACAACAATATTACGGCGCCGATGGCGCAAGTCGTCGCCCAAGGCATCGATACGTGGTTGCAAGAATCGCCTGCCGAAGCCAAGGCCGTTATCGAAAAGACGATTCGTTCGGCGCAGGCTCGCGAAGCCGCTCGAAAAGCTCGCGAAACGATCCGCAAAACGGCACTCGATTCGTTCTCGTTGCCCGATAAACTCATCGATTGCGCCAATCGAGACCCGGCGCAATGCGAAATCTTCCTCGTCGAGGGCGATTCGGCAGGCGGCACGGCAAAGAAAGGGCGCGATGCTCAATGCCAAGCCATTTTGCCGCTACGCGGTAAGATCTTGAACGTCGAAAAGGCGCGATTCGACAAAATCGTCGATTCAAAGACGGTCAACATCATCTTTAGCGCTCTCGGTACGGGCGTCGGCGACGATTTCAAACTCGAAAAATTGCGCTATCACAAGATCATCATCATGACCGATGCCGACGTCGACGGATCCCACATTCGCACGCTTTTGCTCGCGTTTTTCTTCCGTCAAATGCCCAAGATCATCGAAGGCGGATACGTCTACATCGCCCAGCCGCCGCTTTTCAAAGTCGAAAAGGGCAACAAATGCCGATACCTCAAAGACGAAGGCGCATTCGACGAATACATCCTCAACTGCGCGATTACGACCGGATACGTCGTCACCGAATCGGGCGCAGAGCTCCACAACCAAGATCTGCTCGATTTGTTCCACAATATCTTGTTCTTCAAGCAGTATTTGCCGCGCGTGACCGAAGACGGCGATACGCGCATCGTCGATGCCATCGTCAAAAGCGTTCCATTCGACGAGTCGCACTTTAGCTCGCCCGAGGCCTTTGCCGCGCGTCTCGAAGAGCTCAATGCTCACCTCAATCACGCCTACATCGATACGATCTTCGTCACGCCCGAAGTCTGCACGGCTGCCGATGGATCGCTCTATGCAGAATTTACGACGCGACAATCGAGTACGCTCAAGCGCACGAAGATTTCTAAAGAGTTTATACAAAACAACCGGTTCCAAAAGCTCTACCGCACCTATAAAACCGTGCACGAGACATTGGGCAATGAATTCGTCTATTTCGGCGATCCATCGCGCCCGTCGAAGCGGTTCAATTCGATCGAATCGCTCCTCGATGCCGCCATGGATAACGTTCGATCGGCGCATAAAGTCCAACGATATAAAGGTTTGGGCGAAATGAACCACGACCAACTCTGGGAAACGACGATGGATCCCGAGCGCCGAATCATCAAACAAGTCAAGATTACCGATGCCATCGAAGCCGATGCTACGTGTACTCTGCTCATGGGCGACGAAGTCGAGCCTCGACGCGAATTTATCATCGAAAACTCGCAGTCGATCGACAATCTCGACATCTAGCGGTCGTTTTCGGACCTCCCCCCCCGGCCCCCCTCTCCATAAATGGCGAGGGGGAGATAGACGGACTGTTTTTTACACGAGGTATGCATTATGAGAAATGATTTTACGTTTTATAATCCGACGAAGATTTACTTCGGACGCCATGCTATCGACAATTTAGCCGAGGAATTGCGCCATTACGGCAAGCGCGTCATGCTGGCCTATGGCAAAAGTGCGATTAAAAAGATGGGGCTATACGACACAGTCGTCGAAATCTTGACGCAAGCGGGCAAAGAAATCGTCGATATGCCGGGGATTAAACCGAATCCAACCTATGCGCAGGTGTTGGAAGGGGCGCGACTCGTGCGAGAAAACGACGTCGATTTGATATTGGCTGTCGGAGGCGGATCGGTTATCGACTGTGCAAAGGCGATTTCTGTCGCTGCATATTGCGACGGCGATCCGTGGGAAAAATATTGGGAAAAATTCGAGCCCGTCGCAAATCGCGTCGTCCCCGTCGCTTCGATCTTGACGATGACGGGAACGGCTTCGGAGATGAATGCCGGATCGGTCATTACAAACGAAGATAAGATGATCAAAGGCGGGCGCGTCTTTTCTCCCAATGTCAATCCTAAGTTTTCAATACTCAACCCAGAATATACGTATTCCGTGCCGAAATATCAGATGGTCAGCGGTATATTCGATATCATGTCGCACCTCATGGAACAGTACTTTAGTGGTGACGACGACAATACAACCGATTATATCATCGAAGCCATATTGCTTTCGCTCATACACAGCACGCGCATTGCGTTACAAAACCCCACCGATTACGATGCTCGTAGCAATATTATGTGGTGTGCGACGATGGCTCTCAATAAGATCACGGGAGTTTCTAAAGAACAAGATTGGGAAGTACACGCAATCGAACACCAAGTCGGCGCTTATACAGATTGCACACATGGCGCTGGCTTAGCCGTCGTATCGATTCCATATTATAAATATATATATCGAAATGGAATTGCCAAATTCGTTCGCTTTGCAAAGAACGTCTGGCATATCGATACCGATCATTTAACCGACGACGAAGCCGCACTCGCCGGGATCGATGCTTTGGCAAAATTCATCGTCGAAATGGGGCTCCCAACGCGACTGCGCGATTTGGGTACGACCGAAGATATGATTACAAAGATTGCAAAATCGACTGTCCCAGGCGGCGGATATCGACGCGTCGAAGCGAGTGATATCGAATATATATTGAGAGAGTGCTTCTAGATGTAGGAAGCGTGCCGCCCATCCATATAAACCTGTCTATTCCCCCTCTCCATTTATGGAGAGGGGGTGGCCGATAGGCC
>SFMP01000124.1 GCA_004554395.1 Myxococcales bacterium
AAACGCCATCGACGATGCGTCGTCGCACACATTGGGGGGCGACAGATAAAAGATTTCCATCAAAATCGACAATAATTCCGCAAATGATGCATTATCTATCGCAAAATCAGAATAATCTTCGCCCCAAACGCCATCGACGATGCGTCGTCGCACACATTGGGGGGCGACAGATAAAAGATTTCCATCAAAATCGACAATAATTCCGCAGTCGGCGTCTAAATCGGTTATAATTTGAGGCGTTTGGGTCAACGCCATCACACGGAGAGAACGACGATGAAGTGGACACGACGACAAATCTTATTCGCACTGGGTGGTGCGGCTTTCGCCCTCGGGTTAGGCGCATGGAGTGGGCAATCGTTGCGCGGACGCCTATCGTTCGCCGATTGGCGAGCCCTGCCGGGAATGAAACTCGGACTCGATATCGAGACAGACGACGATCCGAGGGCATGGGCTATCGATATCATCGCCATCGATGAACGCGGAGAACATCGGCTTTCGACCGTACAAGGCGCGCGCCATCTCGACATCGAAATGCCCTATATTCCGACGAAAAACGAATCATTCGTCCTCGTCGCCCAGGCGCGCGACTGGCGCCACCGCAGATTGCGTAGCGAACCCGTCGAAGTTTTAGCGAATTCTTATAGATTTGGACTCTGAACGAAGGAACGGGGCTACGATATGAACGCTTTCCCAAACCGGGTCTTTCTACAACTCGCCATTTTGCTCTCGCTCGTCGCTTGGCCTTGCGCCACGGCTTGGGCGCAAAGCCCCGATCTCATTCCGCAAGAGTATCGCATCAAGATCGACGATATCGATACATCGCTTGCGCCCGAAATCACCATTCGAGCGACATTTCTCGATAAGAAGAATCTCCCCGTCAATCCGAGTAAGATTACGGCACTGACCGTCTATAACGACGACGACGTCGTTTCGACGAAGCCGAAGATTTCGACGATTAAGAATTCGCAAGTCCCCATCGATTTGGCGATTATCGTCCCCATATCTCAACGATTTTCGGAACGAGAACTCGACGAGATGAAAAAGAGCATGTCGCATATCATCGAACAAGCTCGCCCCAAAGAAGATAACGTCGCCGGATTTTTCGACGACGGTCGCGCCATCAACGTAGCGCCATTGGGGAATTCCTCCGACGTCGTCACTTTGCTCAAGCAAGTCAAGCCCCAGGCGCAACCGTCGTTTCTATACAGTAGCCTCGACAAAGCCCTCGAAACGCTCAGCGATCCGGCGCATTTCCGCCCCGATGCACGGCGAGCTATCATACTCGTGACCGATGCCTTCGATACGTATACGTATCGTTCGCACGACGTCCAACGAGAAATCTACGATGCCTATCTCAACGCGCGAGCGAATGGCATTCGCATCTTCGTCGTCATGTATAAGCCGTTTATTCGCGGTCTCATACCGAGCTTCGAAGGATTGAGTCGAAAGACGGGCGGAACATATCGATATGCCGACTTCCCCGAACAAATTGCCAAAGGTATCGACTATGCATGGGGCGAAATCTATGGCGAACTCCTCATCACCTTCCGAGATTCCACGCTTCGCGAAGGGCAAACGGCGACTTATAAGATCGAAGCAACGCGCGAAGGCGGCATGTCGGTCATGTCGAATCCCTATCGCGAAGTCAGAATCGATTCGCTCAAATTCAATTGGAAAGCCTTCTGGATCGGATGCGGTATCGTCGCAGGCTTACTCGTCGTGGCCCTCATCGTATTCTTGATCGTTCGACATCAGCGCAAAAAACGCGAAGAAATGGAAGCAGCAATCGAGGAACAACGCATTCAAGAAGGAATTGAACGCGGCGAAGTTTGCCCCAAATGCCGCCGAACGATGATGAAAGATTGGACAGAATGCATGTTCTGTGCTCGCGAAGCCGCCCAAGAGCTCGACAAAGCCCGAGCCGCACAGCGCGAAAAAGCCCTAGCCGACGCCGAAAAGAAAGGCGTGAAGCTCGAGGGACGCATTTGCCCCGTTTGCAATCGAACGATGATGCCACAATGGAAAGAATGCATGTTTTGCAAGGCTGGAATCGGCTTCGAAGGCGGCGCCCCCAAAAAAGGCGTCGCGCCGACGCGATCGGCAAAAGACAAAAAAGAAGAACCGCAAGGCAGAATTTGCCCCGATTGCGGACGCCCCATGAAAGCCCATTGGACGACGTGCCTCTATTGCGAAGCCGATGCCGCTTCGAGACCGCAAGTCGCGCCCCAAAAAGAAGAACCTAAGCCGCAGGATAACGTCAGAATTTGCCCCGATTGCGGACGCCCCATGAAAGCCCATTGGACGACGTGCCTCTATTGCGAGGCAAACAGAGCTCGCGATTAATCGCAGAAAACGAGGAATGCAGTATGGAAAATTATATCCTCTTTGGCGGAAGAAAAGTTCCCATTCAAACGAATTACCCCGTTCTACGCTTCGACGACAATTCTGCGCCGAGCTTCTATCACCCCGAAAACACGCTCTCGCCCGATAAACTCATGCAAATGGCGATTTTGCGCCCGACGATGCAAAACTATAGCATGCGCTATGGCGGGCAGTTTAATCGAGGCGCAGAACAGCTCTTTGGCACGACACGCGCCGAACTCGACGCTCTCGGGCAACACATCCACCAAATCGCCATTCACCACGACGTCACATCGAACGCCATCGATACGTTTAACGTCTTGTGCACGCGCGGCCTCTCGACGCATTTCGTCGTCAATTACGATGGTGCTTTGTATCAATTCATGGACTGCTATCACGTCGCTTGGGCGACGGGCGATAACAACAACCACAGCATCGCCATCGACATGAATAACCCCGTTTATCCCGAATTGCGCGATAGCGATCCGGCCGCAGGCATGCGCGAAATTTATCAGGGCAAAGTCAATGGATCGGTCAAGACGATGCTCGGATACACCGAACCCCAATACGATACGATCATCGCCCTCATCAAAGCCCTCATCAGTCCCATTAACATTCCCGGCGAAGAGCCTTGGATCCCGCTCCCCATCGTCTCGCAAAACTGTTTCCCGCCGATCTCGGAATCGGGCGAAGTCATCAATCGACTTTTGCGCAATTCCATCGATTTCCAAGGATTCCTAGGGCATTTCCACTGCTCTGCCAATAAATGGGATCCGGGTCCGGCATTCGATTGGCTTCGCGTCTTATCGGGGATCAAAGGCAAACGAAACAGCTTGCCCATGCTCATCGGCGAACCCGATGAACGCCGGAACTTGGCCGAAGCGGGCGGCGCTGTGCTCCAAGACTTGCTCGATCGGTATTATGCCAACGCAGAAATCGCCCCCGGCGGCTGGTACCCCGTCGGCGCCAATCAATCGTGGCATTCGGGCATTCACCTCACGTCGCCCAAAGGCACCCCCGTGCTCAATATGATGGAGGGCACGATCGTCGCCGTCCGAAATGCGCGAATCGTCGACCTCGGCAACCCAGGCTTCGTACTCGTCCGGCACGAACGCCTCGAAGATCTCAAAGACGGAAAAGCCCCCACCCCCGTCTACTGGTATTCGCTCTTTATGCATCTCGAAACGATGGAAAAACATGAGCAGTGGGACGACGTCAATTGGGTCTCGGAGCTCCTAGGCACCCAAATCACACCGCCCGATAGCGTCATCTATAATATGGATCACGCCGCCAGCGCTTATGAAAAGGGCATTCCACACGTCGTCGATGGAACGGCGCGCGCCAAAGACCCTGAAAAAATCCTCGAAGCCTTCTTCAAAGGCGACATCATCTTGACCAATATCCCCGTTCAAGCCGGCGAAACGATCGGGCATATCGGCGTCTTTGGCGAAACCCCCAACGACCTCTATCGACAACTACACGTCGAAGTCTTCAGCCCTACCAATCTCTTCGTACACGGAAATGCCCAAAACGAAGCATGGAGCATTATCGAAGGCGATAACACCGACTACTCCCTCGTTCGCGTCAAACGACTCCTCAATCCCATCAAAGAACTCGTGCGCGAACAAACCGGGCGAATGCCGTCTTTCCTCAAATCGTCCGAAATCCAAAACTTCTACAGCATGGGCGAACGCAACCCACTCGTGCGCTCAAAACACGACTTCAGAAAGATGATCTGCTACCACAAAAGCGAATGGTCGCCCAAAATGAACTGGACGAAGACCGCCATCCAATCCGTCGGTTGGCAGTGGGAATCCGAAGCCGCCTTCGGAAAATGGCTACTCTTGTGGTTGCCATTCCAATGGATGACGAAAGAAGTCGCCAGCGCTCTCGATTTCCCACAAGACCACAACTTCTTCACCTATCACCCCATCTACATGCTCCAGCAGCTCAACCTCACCTATGCCGGCGACGTCAAACAAAACGCCGAAGTCGCCGGCGACGAAGAATTCAAAGAAAATGCCGCTCTCGTCGCCTCGCGCGTCGAAGAACTCGTCGCTCTGAACAGAAAACTCGAAAACAAAGAAAAACTCACACCAGAAGAACGCGCTCGACACGAAGAACTCTATCAAATGATGGACGACCACCTCGACGATAAAAGATCCGACATCTCCTCCGAAACTCAGTACGATTACTACTCCGACCCCAACTTCGACAAATGGGAACCTGGCGAGTGGGAACCACCACCAAAAGCCGACAACATGAAGTTTTTGTAGTGGAATTGTCGCCCCGCGCGACGATTCCTCTCACGTATTTATCTGGCTACACCCCGCCTCGCGCGGCGATTTCGAACCCTCATAAACATTTATTGCCGCGCGCGACGATTCCGCACACGCATTTATCTAGATATTTGCCGCCAAAGGCGACGATTTCGAACACTTATAATCATTTATCGCCGCGGGCGACGATTTCGAACCCTCATAAACATTTATCGCCACGCACGACGATTTTCGGACACTTATAAACATTTGCCGCCAAAGGCGGCAGTTTCGCGCCCTATACGCGACATCCCATCGATAAAGGAACGGTGATTGCCATGACAGACAATGCACGAATCGCTCGAATGAAACAGAAAGCTTGGTCTATGCTCGACGCCAAACGCCCCGACGAAGCACTCGCCGCATTCAAAGAGTGCATCGAACTCGAACCCAATAATCTCAATCACCAAATCGAATACGGCGTCGCACTCTACAAACTCGGACACCTCGACGAATGCCTCTCCGTTCTCGATACCATCCTCGCCAAAGAGCCCAATCACATCCTAGCACTCAACAACAAAGCCAGAATCCTCATCGATCGGGATAAACCCACCGAAGCCCTCGCACTCTACCGACAAATCCTCAACACCGACCCAAAACACACGCGTACATGGATCAAAGCCGCTCAACTCATGGCATCGCTGCAACGATTCGACAAAGCCGACGGTTGCATCCAAGAAGCACTCGCCGTGACCCCCGACGACCCAGAACTCTGGCGCGAACGCGCCATCATCGCGCGAAACGCCAAAAAACTCGAAGACGCACTCCAATACATCGACAACGCCCTCGACAAAAAATCCAACGATTTCTCGTCGAAAACTGAACGCGCCAACATCCTCGCCGCACTCGGCAAATTCAACGACGCCATCGACGCCTACAAACTCGCACTGCACATCAAATCCGACGACCACGACGTCAAAGTCTCGCTCGGATTCGCCTACTTAGCCGTCAATAACCCTAAAGACGCCCTCGACGCCTTCGAAGCCGTCATGAAAGAACCGACGCAAAAAAACAACCCCAAAGTCTGGGACGGACGCGGATTGGCATTCATCGCCATCGGCGAAACCGCACGCGGACTCGTCAACCGCGGCACTGCCGCCATGATCGAAAAGCGATTCGAAGACGCAAGTAAGCTCTTCGACGCCGCCATCGAAGCCAATCCCAAATTCCCCGAAGCCTGGTCGAACAAAGGCGTCTTGCTCGAAAAACAAAACGAATACGAAGCCGCCGCCGACGCCTACCGACACGCGCTCGACCTCGATCCAGGCGCCGTCATCTGCATGCACAACCTCGGCATGCTCTACGTCTATCACCTCGACCGACGCGACGAAGGTTTGCGATGGCTCAAAAATACGCTAAAATACGACCCACAACGATGGTTCAAACTCCCCTCCGAGCTACGAAGCGAAGTCGACGCCGCCAAATACATCGATAACGGCGACCTCAAATAGCCCAAATAGCCCCAAACAACCCCAAACAAAAGGACGCCCCCCATGGTTCCATTCATCATTAAAGACGAAGCCGTCGAACAGATCCGCACCATCTACGATCGCATGGAAAAGAAAAAACCAAACGCCTCCGTGCGACTCATCATCACCATCCTCAGCATCGCCTACGGCCCAGAATGGGCATTCACCCTCGACGAATACTCCCCCGAAATCGACGAATGCTGCGACTTCGACGGGCTCCGCGTCATCATCGAACGCAGCCTCCTCGAAGCCACCGGCGGCCTCACCATCGAATACGAAGCCGACAAAGACGACCCAGAATCCGGCAATTTCGTCATCATCCCCGCCGATCACGACGTCGATGAATTCATCAGCAAATACGGCTACTACTTCACGCAAATCCCCTGGGACTTCTCGCGTTGCGGTAGCTCAGGCGGTTGCGGCGGTTGCGGCGGATGCGGCGGATGCGGCGGTTGCGGCGGTTGCGGCGACGGCGAATGCGACAGAAATTGCGACTGCTGCTCACACGACGACGCAAAAGAATAAAAAAATGCACCAATCGAAAAAAAAAGTTGACAACAACCATTGCGTGATGTAAAAGCGCCCACGTTGCGACGGTGAGAGCCGCGCAGCGACGCTCATGGGGCTATAGCTCAGCTGGGAGAGCGCTTGACTGGCAGTCAAGAGGTCATCGGTTCGATCCCGTTTAGCTCCATCTTAGGCGGTTTCCAAAAGGAAATCGCCTTTTTTTTGTTCTTGAGCTGCGCCTATTGCCCTAACGGCCAATACGGCTACGCGGGCTACGCCTATTGGCCTGGCGGCCAATACGGCTACGCGGGCTACGCCTATTGCCCTAACGGCCAATACGGCTCCACGAGCTCCGCCTATTGGCCTGACGGCCAATACGGCTACGCTGGTTGCGCTATTTCGCTACCGCTCAATACGCGCAACGACGCCCTATTTCGCTTGCGCTCAATACGGGCTTTGCCCCACCCCCAACCCCCTCCCCAAGGAGGGGGCTGCCCGCGCCCGACGGGCGCAGTTTTAATCAAAGATCAAATTTTAACCGTTGAGGATTACACACCCTCATCTTCACACGATTTGACAAACTCGATCAACGCCTGACCATTAGGCTCAGACGATAACCAGCTGGAAAGGCAATATGTATCGGAAACCCCTAACGGGGTTCATTTTATGGTTGCATCCCGTTTACCCCCGGCGTTGCCAGGGACTACCCCTACGGGGTTTATTTTGTGGGTATCAATACGAAGCAAAAATACTTTTTGTGCTAGGCTGGATGCAGATACAAGGAAGCAAGCTCGAATGTGCGTGGGGGCCGCCCCCCGTACGTTTCCACCACATGAGTAGCGCAGCTGACGCAGTAGGTGCGCCAACCAAGCACAAAAACAAAAAAAAGCCGGCGATTATCTACTCTCCCACATAGCCTCCCATGCAGTACCATCGACGCAAAAGAGCTTGACTTCCGAGTTCGGGATGGGATCGGGTATGGCCTCTTCGCTATTATCA
>SFMP01000125.1 GCA_004554395.1 Myxococcales bacterium
CAATAGCGCAACGGCGTAGGCGTATTGCCCGGGAGGGCAATAGCCGAGCCCCAAAAGCGCGGTGTATGCGCGCAACGCAGTGAGCACATAGCCGCGCCAGGAGCGCGTATTGCCCAGGAGGGCAATAGCGCAACGGCGTAGGCGTATTGCCCAGGAGGGCAATAGCCGAGCCCCAAAAGCGCGGTGTATGCGCGCAACGCAGTGAGCACATAGCCGCGCCAGGAGCGCGTATTGCCCGGGAGGGCAATAGCGCAACGGCGTAGGCGTATTGCCCAGGAGGGCAATAGCCGCGCCCCGAAAAAACGCGGTGTTTTGCAGATGTGTGTGTAGGTAGGTGTGCACAAATGCTTGACGGTTGTTGGCATTAAACGTAGAATATAGGCCGATTTTTGCGTTCGCAGTCGCTAGGCTTGCGGGCTTTTTGTTTGAATTTAGAGCATTTAAGAGGGTTCCATGTTCGAAACGATATCGAAAGGGTTTCGCGATATATCGCAACGGATGCGCGGTGTTCGCGAGCTCAACGCGTCAAATATCGACGAAGCGCTCAAGGCGATACGTGCGTCGTTGCTCGAGGCCGACGTCAACTACCACGTCGTGAAGCGTTTTTTGGAGCGCGTGAAGGACCGAGCGATAGGCGAAGAAGTGCGTGTCAAGGTGACCGACGCGCAAGGCAATGTGCACAAAGTGACGCCTGGGCAGCATTTCATCAAGATTTGCCAAGAGGAACTCGAAAACCTCATGGGGCCGGTCGATCCGGAGCCTGTGAAGATGGCCGAGAAGGCGCCGACGAAGGTGATGTTGGTCGGTTTGCAGGGGTCGGGGAAGACGACGACGGCGGCAAAACTCGCGTTTTGGCTCATGGAGCAATACAAGGCGAAGCCGCTTTTGGTTGCCGGCGACGTGTATCGCCCTGCGGCGGTGAAGCAGTTGCAAGTTTTGGGTGAATCGCTCAAAGTGCCCGTTTATTTTCGCGATAATGCCGACCCGGTCGATATTTGCACCGAGGCGATCGATTATGCGCGCAAGAATGGTTGCGATTTCGTCATCTTCGACACGGCTGGGCGGCTTGCCGTCGACGACATTCTCATGAGCGAGCTTTCGGAAATCGCCGAAGAGACGAAGCCGGAGAACATTTTCTTAGTTTGCGATGCCATGATTGGGCGCGATGCGGTCAATACGGCGGTGCAGTTTAACGAGAAACTCGACCTCGACGGCTTCATTATGACGAAGCTCGATGGCGATGCGCGTGGCGGTGCGGCACTTTCGATTAAAGAAGTGACGGGCAAGCCGATTCGTTTTATCGGCGAGGGCGAACAAGTCGAGAAACTGAAGATATTCCGCCCCGAGGGGCTTTCGAGCCGCATTTTGGGGTTTGGCGATATCGTCGACATCATGATTGACTTCGAACGCGTCGTCGACGAAGAGCGCGCGCAGAAAGATGCCTACGAAATGTTGTCGGGCGATTTCAATTTCCATCACTTCCTCGAACAGCTCAACATGATTCAGAAGATGGGGTCGGTGCGCGACATCATGGAGCGGATGCCGTTCTTCTCGGGGATGAGCGATAAGGTCAATATCGACGAATCGGAGATTACGCGCATTAAGGCGATGATCCAATCGATGACCGAGGCGGAGCGCCGCCAACCCGATTTGATGAAATCACGTTCGCGCCAGATGCGCGTGGCCAAAGGTTCTGGCTTGACGCTCAAACACGTGACCGATTTGATGCAACGCTTCGAGCTCATGCGCACGATGATGGGGCGTCTCGGATCGAATACGAGCTGGTTGTCGAAGATTCCAGGGCTTGCGCAGCTCAATTCGTTGCGCCAGCTATCGAACATGGACTTCAGCGAGATCTTCGGTTCGATGGTCGAATCGGCATTGCCACAGCCCGATCCGTCGCAAATGTATGCTGGGCTCCCGCGCGGTTATACACCGCCAGGATTCCAAGGCAATATGATGGCGCGCGAAAAGCTCACCAAAGAGCAGAAGCAGAAACGCAAACTCGCTCGCGAATCGCGTAAAAAGAAAAAGTAATGATGTAACTTGAGGTTCGAGGCGATGAGTATTCATCGCCTTTGTTTTTTCGATACGCCATTGTCGGGAGCATGCACTATGGGCGATATATATGCAAAGATCATCGGGCACGATGCCATTAAACACGGTCTTTTGCACGCCGTAGCGACGAAACATTTGCACCATGCATTGCTCTTTATGGGACAGGCGGGCGTTGGCAAATCGACGATGGCTCGCGCTTTTGTGCAATCGGTCTTTTGCGAACTATCGACGCCAGATTCGTTGCAATGTTGCGGAATATGTCATAATTGTGTTCGCATAGCGCAGAATATTCATCCCGATGTGATTACGATCGAACCCGATTCGGCGACGCTCAAGATCGAGCTCATTCGAGATTTGCAAAAGCGGCTCGGGCTCGCGCCCTACGAGAGCGATAGGCGTTTTGTCATCATCAAAGACGTTCACAAGATGCAAGATGCCGCGGCCAATAGCTTGCTCAAGACGCTCGAAGAGCCCGATCCCTTTACATCTTTTATATTGATAACGTCGCAACCACAGAGGTTGTTGTCGACGATTATTAGCCGTTGCCAAGTCGTGAGATTTGCGTCGTTTGAGCGCGATGTGATTGCCGATTACCTCGTTCGTTGCGAAGACGTCGAGCCCGAAATCGCCCAGCAGACGGCGATTTTGGCAGGCGGTAGTTTGGGCAAGGCGCTCGATTTGTTACAGGGCACAGATCAGGACGAACTCGTCGTGATCCTCGACAAGATCTTATCGATGCGTTCGATGGACGACGCGTTTGCAACGGCGGGAACGCTCAAGGGCAAGAAAGACAAAGCCGAACACCTGCTTTTGTTATTGTTGACGTATATGCGCGATATGGCATTGCTCAAAGCGGCGCCCAATGCGCCGATCGTCATGACGCATTATCGCCAAGCCATGATGCGGCGCCTCGACAAAGTGTCGCTCAAATCGATCGAGCGCGCGACGCAAATCATCATCGACGTCCAAGAGGCATTTTTGGGCAATGTCAACGAGGTCGTCGCTTGGGAACGGCTTTTGATGGGGTTACACACAGTCGTGTTCGATGCATAGGCGCGTATGATAATCGTTTTTCACATAGTACTTTGAAAGTTATATGACTATGTAACTATTCGGAGTCGTATGTTTTCGTATATATACATTTTATTGCAAAAGGAGTAATCTTTTGATTCACAACAACGATAATAATCAAAGCGAGATCGACGGGGTATCGACAGATTCGCCGGGGTTTGGCGATGATGACGATTTGGTCGTCGAGGGCAATTCTATATTAGAGCCCGATAGTCGGCGTGAAAAGCCGGTTTCGTCGAATAAAGAAGCCGAATTGCTCGACGACGCCAGCCATGAGCCGTTGACGTTTGGCGCAGCGGTGACCAAAGGCATTGGCGAGACGTTGAACACGCTCAACGCCTTTATCCATGCGCCGAAAGAGATCTTGGGTCTCAATATCATCAATATATTAGAAGGCATGGCGTATTTTGGAACGTTGACATATCTCGTTCTATATATGCACGAAAATATCGGCGTGTCGGATACGGTTGCGGCCTTTAGCGTGTCGCTGTTTACGATGACGATAACGATATCGCAGCTCTTGTTTGGCGGCGTATCGGATAAGCTCGGTGCAAAGCGAGCCCTAGGCATTGCCTTGTGTTGTTTGTTGGTATCGAGGTTTGTCGTAGGCTTTGCCGAGCCCGTTCTGGGAGCGGCTGGCGGATCGGGGCTTGGGTCGCCGCTCTTCGTCGTCGTCATCGTGGCGTTATTGTTTGGGGCGCTATCGTATGGGCTTTATCAGCCGTCGATTTATGCGGTAACGCGCGAGTATTCCGATGAGCGAACGTCGGCCGTCTCGTATGCCATGCTCTACGCTGGTATGAATTTGGGTGCGTTTGTCATGGGGCTCGTCTTGCCTTGGGTGCGCCGCGAATCTGCATCGGTGTTCGACAATAATGGGTATACGGGAAGCCTTTGTTTCTTGGCATTTTTGATGATATTTGCGCTTGGGGCGTATTTCGTCTTTATCAAGCGTTCTAAGGCAAAGGCGCCCGGCGATGGCAAAGAATCGGTCATAGAATCGGTCAAAGAAGAAGCGAAAGCGGTTGAAGAGCCTGAACACGTGCATTTGAGCTTTATCGAACGGCTCAAGCGCCATCCTTTGGCAGACTTGAAATTCGACTTTTTCATCTTCATTCTCATCCCCGTTCAGACGCTATTTGCGTATCAGAACATACTCATACCGACGTATTTGACGCGTTGTTTTGACGAATACCCGACGATATCCGACAACTTCGAGACGTTTAGCAATCTCAATCCGCTCATCGTTTTTGTGACGGCGCCGATTATTGCGGCGCTGACGGCGCGAGCCAATGTCTATAAGATGATGATCATCGGTACGACGGTGATGGCGTTGCCGACGTTTTTACTCGTCTTTGGTCAGACGCCGTTTACATTCTTGACGTTTGTATTGATCATGTCGATAGGCGAATCGATGTGGCAACCGCGCTTTTTGCAGCACGTTGCCGAAATTGCGCCCAAAGACAAGGTCGGCGCCTATATCGGGATTGCGCAATTGCCGTGGTTCCTGACGAAATTTATCGTCGGATTGTATGCCGGTTATTTCATGGAGCACTTTATCCCCGCCGGTGCAGATCAAAGCCCCGAATCGATGTGGTTTATCTTTGCGTGCATTGCCATGATAAGCCCAGTAGCACTGTTCTTGGCTCGCAACTGGTGCAACGTTACGAAGAAGGCGTCGCAAGCGCTTGGATGATATCGGAGGCGCAAGTGCCGTTGCCGCGCGATTGTGCGGCGCGGCGACCTGCCACGCTATGTAGATGTGTCGCCCAAGCGGCGGCTTCGAAGGCGTCGAACCATCGGCAGAAAGCGCCGCACCGAGCTTGTGCGACGACGCCGCCGAGGATGCCTGCAAATACGTCGCCTGCGCCAGCCGTTGCAATGGCTGGGTTGGGGTATGGATTGACAGCAAGCCGCCCTGGGGCGACGCGCGTCGGGCGGCCAGCGATGAGCGTGACATGGGATTTGAGCACCGTCGTGACGCCAAATTTGGCGGTCAGGGCTTGTGCGCTTTCGACGGGATGATAGAGAATGTCGCGCGTTTTGGTTTGGAGTAGTCGAGCCGCCTCGGCTGGGTGCGGCGTGATATAGCGTTCGTTGGCGGCGAATGCGAATTCATCGCGCGTTAGAGCCCAAAGTGCATCGGCATCGAGTACGATGCGTTTATCGAACGACTCGCACGCATGGATGATTTGCAGTGCCGTTTCATCGCGTCCGAGCCCGGGCCCGACGACGAGGCAGTCGGCGGCGTCGAGTAGCGGAGCGAGCTTTTCGGGGCAGAATGTGCCGGCTTCGTCGCATATCGTCGTGCGCATGATTTCGTCGCAGGTGGCGACGGGGGCGCGTGTAGCGAGTGTGGCTAGCCCGCATCCCGATCGGAGAGCTGCACGTGCCGAGAGAGAGGCGGCGCCGGGCATCGATGCCGCACCGCCGATGACGACGACGTGACCGCAATTGCCCTTGTGCAAATCGATGCGACGTTGCGTATTGGGGGCGAATTGGCGATGGCAGAGTTCATCGCTCAAGACGAGGCAGCGATAGTCGGGCGAGGAATAGGGAGCCAGCCCGATGTCGACGCAGACGACGTTGCCGCAGTGCGCCGGACCATCGCCGAAAAAGTGCCCGAATTTGGGCGCGGCAAATGTGACAGTGGCATCGGCGAAGATGGCTCGCGGGGGGCGTTCATCGTCGATGGCGCCGCAATAGCCCGTATTCGCATCGACCCCCGATGGCATGTCGATCGAGACGACGGGGCACGACAAATCGCTAATGCACTGGTAAATGCGATTGAGTCGGATGTCGTGGCGCGGTTTGTAACCCGTGCCAAATATGGCATCGATGACGACGACATCGCGTCGGCGCGACCATTCCAATATTCGACCGGCGTCGTTTGCATTTCGAATGTGAAAGCGCGACAGCGATTTGACGCGCTCGAACATGTATAAGGCATCGGGCGTTTTGGCGCCTTGTGCCTCGAGTACGAAGAGATGGACGTCGATATTGCAATGCGAGAGATACCAAGCGGCGGCGAATCCATCGCCGCCGTTATTGCCTGCGCCGCAAATGATGAGGATTTCTTGTGCATTGGGGTATTGTGCCAAGACGTATTGTGCGACTTCGCGCCCTGCGATTTCCATGAGTTCGCGTCCGCGATTGGCGATGGCGTCGATTTCGGCGGCTTCCCAAGTGCGCATCGTCGCCGGCGCAATACAGTAATTGCCGTCGAAGTGGCGCGGTGGGTTCCAGTTGTATGTCATTTATCACTCCAAAAACGCATGGTGTGCTCGGGGCATTGGCGCACAATTGGGCGCGCCCCCTTGGGCGCACTTCTATTGCATATCGGGCAAATAGCATAGAAAATTCGGATAAATGCGCTGTTTATCGAATGTATTTCAGAAACCGTCGATCGACCGTCGTTTTGGGAATGAGTCGACGTGCTCGCATGTTGAATTGGATAAACGCTACTCCATTGAGTGGATAAAGTGGATAAACCATACATCAATCGATCTGTCTTGATCTTCTCGTTTTTGAATCCATTTGGCGGTAACAATGCCAGAATTGTGGATAGTAAAATCGCGCATAATGGCTTTGCTCTAGGGATTGCGCAATGGCGTGGAGGTCTGAGTTGATGTCATGTTCGGGCCAGTTTTTCATTTCTAGAATGGCATCGTCGTCGTTTGAAATGTCAATTGAAATCGCATAAAGGGTATAGAAATGAAAAATAGTATCGTTGGTATCATCGTTCGTTGTTTCGTCGTCTTTTCGCTGTTGTTGGTCTTGCCGCAAGCTGTATTTGCTCAAGAAGAAGGCAACTCTGTTGAGCGAGATAGTCGCATTGCACGACAAAGGCATGAAATGATCGTGCAGATCGGGGCGTCGTATTTGTACGATGCAAAAAACTCTGGGTTGAATCCGTTTGATGCTGCAAGATATGATGGGGAGAAAGCTGCATCGGTAGGGGTTGGTTTGAGCATAGGGTATAGTTATCGATTTGCGTCGTTTTATCGAATGGGCGTAGAGTATGCCATTATTGGCGAAACGAAGATCGGATCAAAATTGAGTCAATTCGCATGGCAACACGATTTTATTGCCTATGAGTCGGATTTCTTTGAATTCTCGATAGGTATTGGGGCAGTCTATGGACACTGGACGGATTATGTCGAAGATTTTAGTAAAAAGATAAAAGATTATGGCGAAGATGGAACAAAAGAAGAATTCGACTTGCGCTTGCGATTGGGGTTTGATTGGCGCATCACCGATTTAGTATCGTTGCGGCTCAATGCCAATATCGATAAGGAAATGTTTGGTTATATTCGAACGGAGACTGATTTTTACGTGCATAAACATGTTTGG
>SFMP01000014.1 GCA_004554395.1 Myxococcales bacterium
AAAGAAAGCTACCGCCCCCTTCTTAATGGCATCCAAATTCGTCTTCGCTTCGGATGTTTTGCTGTTTTTAATATAGGTCATGAAGCCGGGGATGGCCACCGCCGCGAGGATACCGATAATGGCGACGACGATCATGAGTTCGATGAGAGTAAAACCTTTTCGATTTTGTAGCATAATGCCTCCTATAGATGTTCATGGGAATGGTGTTTCAAAAAAGCGGCCGTTTTTTTGGAACAGTTTTTTGGAACATTTATAGGGGTATTGATGTGGGCGGAGTCGCGAGAAGGCGCTAGATGTAGGGGCGATCGGAAACCCGGGGTTGCGCTACGCTAACCCTGGGCTGTGTTTTGGCGCCGGTTTGGGGCGCATTGGGTGTGTTAATCGGGGGTGATGCAGTCGCCGTTTGACGTGCACCATGTGTGGCGTGGGCAGGTGTGGTTGCCGCACTGGCACGATTCGGCGATGCATTGGGCGCCGAGGGCGTGGTGGAATTTGTACGTTTGGGGCGTCCATTTTTTGCCGTCGAAGAGGCAGGATCCGTCGTCGTCGACGCCCGAGGCGCCTTCGCAGTTTTGGGCGCGGTAGGGGATGATGCATTGGGCAAAGTCGTCGTTGGCTTGCGTTTGTTGGGGGCAATCGTTGAGGCACGAACGGTTGTCGACGCAAGCCGCCCATTGGCGGCACGTCGTCGTGCCGCATGTACAGCCGCCTTCGTCGATGCAAATGTCGTAGCGATGGTAATTCATCTCTGCCATGTTTTCCGATTCGATATCGATGGCATCGTAGGTGGATTCTGTGGCGATTTGTCGATAAGGCGTCGTTTGTATAAATGCATTGTCGTCGATTTGCGTCGAAAAGGTTGCCTTTGAGCAAGTATACTTTTCGTCGACGATGGCGCATTTATCGCCCTTGTGGCACGTCGTATTGCCGCATTTGCACGTATTCTTCGTGCAAACCCATCCGATCGGTTCGAGGTCGATCGACATCGATTGGAGCGACGACGATTCGTCCATAAACTCGAGATAATCGAGGCTCTTTTGGTGTAGCACCGCATCGCTCGTGTAGATGAATGGGGATTTTTCGTCGAACGAAGCGAGTTCGATGGGGAGGAGTTCTTCGGGGGAGTCCCAGATCAAGCCTTGCGATGAGGCGATCCAATAGGCATAATCGTCGATGTGTTGGATATCGGGATGTGTGAGACACGCCAAATCGAAGGCTTCGTAGTCGGCGTAGTTTCGATAGAATTTGGCATCGATCGAGGCGTTTTTTGAGCTCGGCGACGATTGGCGTAGCGGTGGCGTGCCCGAATAGACGTCGTCGGGGCGGTTTGCGATTCGTTCGAAGAGCGATTTCCATGTTATCGTCGTATCGTCGGCGTGGCTCATTGCGCGCCAGCGTTGTATGGCATGGACTTGTATGATGGGCACGCGTTTGCCTCGACATAAGCCATAAGTTGGTGCTTTGATGCATCGATTATCGACGCAGTAATCGCCGTTTTTACACGTCTTATCGCCGCACTTGCACCCCGACCGCTGCGTGCATTTGGGGTAACCGCGCACCGAACGGTATTCGATAGGCGTTTGCAATGGTTGCGTCGTCGATTGAAAGATACATTGTCCATTATAACAAATCGTATATGGCGGGCATTGTTTTGAACCGCATGTATAACGCTTTGTATTCTTTTCAAACGATTTGGGGTCGATCGTTTTGTCGTCGATGGTGAATCGCGATGGCGTGCATTCATCGTCTTGTGCGATGGCGACTTGATTGCAAATACATGAGTTTGGATCGTTGCAAATCCATCGATCGCCTTTGCATAGGGCGTTTTGTGGCATTTTCATGCCGTCGCAAGTGCACGATGTGCCATCGAACGAGGCGCCTTGTGGGCAAAATACATTTCCGGCTTGGCATCCTTGGTTGAGCGTGCAAGTCCATTGTCGATCGTGGCAGTTCCATCCGGTTGGTGTGTCGATGGCGACGTCGCCACAAGCGCAAGCGCCCGATTGGCATGTCGCCGAGGCGGGGCATGTCGCGGATGCGCAGGTGCATCCATTGGGCAATGTGCAAGTCCACTTTGGATTTTTCGCCGAATGGCTGGGCGATTGGCACGTGTATCCGGCGCCGGGGAGCGAAGCGCCGCCACATATCGGTGCTTCGTCGATGCATTCGTAATCGACGCCAAACCGCTTGCCACCGCATTGTGCATCGGGCGATTGGGCAAACCATCCGCGAGCCCCATTTGCTAGGGATTTACAGGCATAAGAAGGTTTTTTCGACGTGGCATCGAACGATTTGGGCATAGGCTTTTGCGTTGCCGTCGCCGGATCGGTGCAATAGATGGTGCCATCGATGCAAACTTGCCCATAGAGGAGTTGTTTTGCGCCACATGTTGGGCGTTTTCGCTTTGCGTTGCCCGTCATGCAACCGAATTGTGGCGAGCAAATGTCGCCATTATGGCAGATATCGCCGTTACAACTGCACGTATCGGATTTGCAGACGAAGACGCGGTGTTCGTCGGCTTCGGGGTCGACTTTGCATTGATAGACGGCGGGTGTTTGTGCGATCGCGGCGAGGTTTTCGGCGATGTCGAAGATATCGGTTTCGCGAGCGTCTTCGTAGCATTCTTCCCATCCGTATCGCTTGGCAAAAAAGAGCCATAGGTCTTGGTCGCGAGCGGGCGAGAGCGATTCGCCAAAGGCGATGTATTGGCCGTTGGCAAGCGAGCACCCCGATTTATCGATGCAAATAGAGACTGTATCGAGGAGTGTATGTCGGTTTTCGATAGGGGTAAAATGCGCCAAAAGCCCCTTCGAATCGATGCATTTGCCATCGATACACGCCCCGTGGCATTGCGCGACGTTGCCGCATGGGGGCGCATCGCGCAATATCAATCCCGAGTTGTCGTGTGTCATACATTGGTCGTGTTCGGAATCTTCGATGTCGATATCGAGGCATAGGCAAGCCGACCCGACGCACGAAAACCCTTGCCCGCATGTGTTTTTTGCACATTTACAAGCTTTGGCTGTTTTGCATATATAACGAAACGATCCTTCGACGTCGTCGATATGCGATAAAGCGTCGGATTCATCGATATTTCGTTCGTATATGATATTATATTGCGTCGTATTGGGAATGTTGCGAAATTCTTTGCAATCGTTGCCATCGTGAGTGGCAAAGCATGGGGCGTCGGAAGATTGGCGTTCGAAGCGGCATCCCTTTGGGCTTTGGCATAGCCATGTATCGTCGGCACATATATAATCGGCGGCATGTGGATATTGTGGTTTATCGCCGCACCAACTGCGCCCGTCTTTATATATGGCATAAGTCGAAACGGGCGTCGTTGGGCTTTTGCAACCGGTTCGATTCGTGCACATCCAACCGCGTTTTGTACATATATAATCGCCATCGTTGGGGAGCGATGGATAGGGGGCATCTTTGCAAAAGACTTGTTGATTTCTGCATTCGGCGCGAAACGAAATGGCATTTGCGCCGCACGAACACGGCGGTGTGACGCATATCATCTTTTGATGATGGCAGACATAGCCCGAGTCGTAGGGCATCGATTCGGAATGGGCGCCGCAGAAGATCGTTTGATTTCGGCAAGTTTGCCCTTTCATCATGGGCAAATCGGCGCAATACTCGTGGCCCGTCACAGCACGGTATCCGGCAGGCGCATGGCCATTGGCATCGTCGCATTCGAAATTTTCGTAGCCCAATGGCAAATCGCCCCCAAAAACGCGCCCATCGACGACTTGAACTTTGACATCGCCGCATTCGCACGAACCTACGCAATCCCACCGCAGTTCCTGGCGATGATAATCCCATAGGCATGCATAATTGCCGCCGGGGTGTTTGTGCGACCCGCACCAAGCCGCATCGGCTCGATAAGTGCTGCCTTGCGGGTAGCGATTGCCCTTTGCATAACAACCACTCGCCCGATAACAGGTATATTGGCGAATGTCGTTGCTGGGCTTGTCGCTGCTCGATTGTTGCGCCGCTTGTGGCAAGACGCATTGCCAAAAGCGCGCTTCGTCGGGGGGCAAATCTTGGTCGCCGCATCGGCAAGCGCCGCCCGCTACGGGTTCGCCTTGCGCACAATTCGCCAGTGCCGCGTTGGCATTATCGTCGCCATGGGCGGCGATTGCCGGCATTTGGGTGGGATTGGCATTTTGCGCCGTTTGCGAATCATTTGCCGCGGGGGCTTCGTCGGCGTGGCGTTGCCCACACGATGCGATCGGCGCCAGCAAGACGGCTATGGCTGCTAACGCCAGAGAATGCCGCAAGCGGCTGTTTTGCCATGTATCGCCAAAAGTCTTTTTCATCGTTCTCTCAAACATATCGTGCAAGAGCCCCAGCTCGGCAATGGGCGCATGAGAGCCCATTGCCGAGCGATGGGGGCTCACATGCGCCCGAATTCGCATCGATATAAACGACAAACGGTTTTTTTTGCAAAAAAATAAAAAAGGCGTTGACATCAGGTGGATCAGCGCGTATAAGGCGCCTCGTTCGGGAGCCGATATCGGCTTCGGATGCGTTGAAATATGCGAGGATGGCGGAATTGGTAGACGCGCCAGTTTGAGGGGCTGGTCCTGGTTTACAGGGTGGGGGTTCGACCCCCCCTCCTCGCATTTTTTACAACTCTTTGAAATTAGAATCTTTTTTGTGCTTATGCGAGGATGGCGGAATTGGTAGACGCGTCAGTTTGAGGGGCTGGTCCCGGTTTACGGGGTGGGGGTTCGACCCCCCCTCCTCGCATTTTTTATAAAAGACCTTTCTTTTGAGAGGTCTTTTTTTTTTGCCTTTTTTAGTTTCTAGTTTCTAGTTTTGAAAATGAACATCATTTACATTTTTGTTCGATTTGTGGTGTTCTTTTGGGAACTGCGTATACCGAATGACAATATCGATTTGCATCTTTGTATAGGCTTTTGGCATTGTTTGTCACGTCGGAAACCCCTAACGGGGTTTATATGAATTGTGGATTTGTTTAACCCCCGGCGTTGCTGGGGGCTACTCGCGGAAACCCCTACGGGGTTTAAGGACTAGAATTAGAACATGCCCGAATACCATTGTAGAGTGATGCCTGCCGTCATGTAGTCGGTGTCGGTGAAGACGAGGTGGTATGAGAAGTAGAGGCCGATGCCGAATTGTCGTATACCGCGGTATTGAATGCCGATATCGAAATCGATGCCCATGCCGTGGCCGTCTTTGTGCCATTTTTTGTGTGTATCTTCGGAGAAGATGGACGAGATGTAGATTCCGGCCCAAGGGACCCATTGTAGGACGTCGAGGACGTAGTTAGCGCCGAGTCGGATGTTATAGAGCCCGAGTGCGCGTTTGTCTTTTGTATGTTGTGCGCCGTAGAAGCCGGCGCTGGCGCCGAGTTCGAGAGAGTCGAGTATGGCATATCGCGCGAATATGCTGGCGCCGGCACCGTAGATGTCGGCGGCGGGGAGCAGGATGGCTTCGGGCGCCGCGCCGGCGGTCCAGTCGCCTTCGAGGGCTTTGGATGTCGATGGGGCTAGGGCTAGGGCAAGAGTCGAGAGAACGAATGAGATAGGTGCGAAATGGCGACGTAGCATGGCATTTTGGCTCGCAAGGGGACGGGGGCGTTACGGGGGCGCCCCCCGTAGAGGGGGTAGGGCGGTACCGCCGGCGTAGGCGGCGCGTGCCGAACGTAGGGGGAGGCTTCCCCCACCCCAAAAAAATATATAAGGACGTGCAAGTGTATATAAAAGAGCGAGTGAGTACGTGTAAAAGAGTATGTGTGAGTTAGTGAGTGTGAGTTTGCGGGTTAGTGTGAGTGCGTGCGCGTATAAAAGAGTGTGTGAATGTGTATAGATATATGTAAGTGTGTATAAATGCACATATAAATATACTAGATGGCGGGTATAGTGACGGAATTGTCGAGTGATTCGATGATGAATTCGGCGATGCCGATGTCTTCGCGTTCGGTTTGTAAAATGCGAGTGGGTAGTGATTTGTGGTCGATCATGCGTTTGAAGTTTGGAGCGACGAGGGCGGTGACGGTGGGCGGCGCGGAGGGGGGGATGGTGATGAGCGCGTAGGCGTTGGTGGGGGGGGCGCCGAAGAGGCTGCGGGGGCCGGAACCGAGTGCGGGAGCGGAGATAGTGCGGAGTTCGCCGATGTGACCGGGGTAGTAGATGTGATGGTGGCCCGAGATGTAGATGGTGCGCGGGGCGGCTTGTAGGAGTTGGCGCAGGCGAGGGCTGGAGGCGATTTCGAAGAATTGGTTGAAGTTGATGGGGGAGAGTGGGAGGTGGCCGAGGACGAGTGTGGCGCGGGCGGATTTGGCTTGTGTGAGGGTGGTTTGGAGCCAGTCGAGTTGTGGGTCGTCGTCGCGGATGGGGCGCGTGATGTCGAGTGCGATGATGAGGATGTCGCGCGTGGTGACGGCGTAATAGAATGGGAATGCGCCGCCTGGTAGCATGGTCGCGCGTGGTTGTCGATTTTGGAAGGCGCGGGCGTAGGCGTCGCGTTCGGTGGCGTGTTGTGGGTATGCCGAGGCGTCGTGATTGCCGGGTGCCATGATGAAATCGATGTTGTTGTCGAAGAAGACGTCGCCGATTTGGTAGTGGAAAGCGCGCCACATGGCGTCGTAGGGGAGGTTTGGTTTTTGGCCGGCGACGAGGTCGCCAGGGCTGACGACGATGTGAACTTGGCGGCGTATGATGTCGTCGACGGCGGCGCGGACGGTGGGGGAGTAGCCGATGGTGCCGTAGCTTGCGTTGATGTCGGAGATGACGGCGATGCGTATGGCATGGGGGGCTGGTGGGAGTTCGGGCGCGGGTGGGTAGCGGTCGTCGATGGGCAACGGGGAGGCTTGTTTGGAGGCGGCTTGATCGGCTTGTTTGGAGGCGGCTTGGTCGGCTTGGTCGGCGACGGGCGCAGAACGAGAATCGCCGCGGTTGGCGTCGTCGGGCGTTGGGGTACACGACGTGAGTAGGAGGGGGATGGTGAGTAGGATGGGGGTGATGCGTGGGTTCATGGACGGTTGGCAATTAGCAATTAGCAATTAGCAATTAGCAATTAGCAATGAGCAATGAGCAATGAGCA
>SFMP01000126.1 GCA_004554395.1 Myxococcales bacterium
CATAATCCCAACTCATGGGAATGGCTTGGCGCCCGAATGTATTTCTTAGACTGTCTCTGCTATTGCTCCATGACGCAATTGTTGAATTGCAATCGGCCATTTTATCGACGGCGAAAGCCAAATAAGTGGCAATGGCTTGGGCGTAGGCGAGAGCGCCGTCGCCGCCCTCTGCGAGTGGCTTTTCGTCGTCGTGCATGCCGGCGTCGCGAGCGTCTTGGCGCACGCGATCGACGACTTCGCCGATCAAATCGCTAAACGTCGTCAATGCCAAGAGTTGGCGAGGGGAGAAGAGATCGCGAAATTCCGTTAATCCATAGATGCAAGTATTAAAATTTCTTGGATTATTTGGAAGTTTACCAATCAAATCGACGTCAATATCGATATAATTGACAATATTATAATGTTCTTCTGGAGGTATAATATAACAACGCTTCTTCGCGCCTTCGGCGACGATGGCGATGAGTTGTGCGCCAAGGCCGTGTTTTTTGCCATAATCTCGAATATATTGGAAATCGACGGGTGTATGACAAACACAACAATGTGCGCCGCTTCGATCGACGGTGCCTTCGGGGGAATCTTTGGGCGGTAAACCGTTGCGAATTTCGTAGCGAATGTTTTTGTCGTCGCCGACGATGGGCACGATATGGATTTCTTCGCCTTTTTTACGCGACAAAACAAAAGAGTGAACGAGCGGCATTTTGCATCGGCAAGCGGGATTGGGACAAGTGACGGTTCGCGCCCAAATCCATGCGATGACATTGGCATCTTTTTCGATCGCCGTGTCGCCTATTTTTTGTGTGATGCGAACTTTGGGGTAGAACTTCCCAATCTTTTGGTTCGCTTCGCGCTTCATCCACTCGCCATAGTAGCGAATGTCGTCGGCTAGACCGCTACAGCCCCCCCTAAACAGTTGTTCAGTTGTTTAAGCGGTAGTTGTGCATTTTGCTTCGCCTTTTCGGCCTTTGTGCAGGGGTGAACCGACGGTTTGCCGGCAAATCTGGGTGGAATTTCGATCATCGCCTTGTTGATAAGCACGGCGACGGGATTGAGATCGTGGGCATGGGCGACGAGTCCGAGTCTTTGCGCCTCGAGTGGAATCGATCCGCCGCCGGCAAATGGGTCGAGAAATTCGATCGGTTCGGATCCCATCGAGTTTTCGATTTCGCGCCGCGCGACTTCGAGGACGTGTGGATCGTTGGAATTTTCCCATTTGACGAGTTCTTCGCAAATCTTAAAAAGTCGCGATCGCTCGCGGGCTTGGTCGGCCTCGGTGGGGAATCGATCGGGATGCGCGCTTGGATCGTCGACGAGCGACGCCCAAAGAACGGCGCGCGCAGCGGCTAGCGGGCGCCGAGCCCACCAAAGGTGAAGGGTAGAAGGATGACCGTGGCGAATCGACTTCTCGCGCCCCGATGCTTCGTTTATCGCTTGGAGCGGAATGGCGACTTCGATCAGTTTTTTGTTCATGAAAATCCTCGGTGTGTTGGATCGTGAAAGGCTGAAAACAGCCCAACATATCACTTCGCATCGTATATAAAATAGTGATAGAAATCATGCACGTTTTTTAGTCATTCGCCAAACAAAAGATATGGTATAATATGGCGAATGCACGGGGCACTCGCTTTGGAGAGAATTAAACATGGATCCATACTCACCGGTCAATCGCTCGCGCAATGGTTATGCGGAGCGCAAAGAAAGAATCGAAATGAAGAAGTCTTATGAGGAGTTCCAGAAGGAGGAATTTCAGAATAAGAAGTTGCCTTGGCGTTTTTGGATTGTGTCGATCGTCGTGATTGCCATCGCCGTTTGCGTGACGGCGATAGTTTTGTACGAGATACATCCCGATCGGGAACGCCGATTTAAAGTTTGCCCGGCCGAGATGGAGGGCAAGACGGGGTGCACGTTTGTCGGATCGAGACTCGCCGTGGCGACGTGTGTCGGCGGTGTATGGGACAAAGCTAACGCCGAATTTTGCTACCCGTCAACTTGTTTTCAGTATCGCGATAGCGCACGATGTGGCCATCGCCGTGAATACGTCACTTGCGGCCCCAAGATCTTTGGCTACCGTCGGTGCACGCCCAAACCCGATTATTCGCATTTCGGGAGCGAAATATACGTCGTAGAATAGCCATTTGGCCCACATTTCAGGAGGTAGGGAGATGAGTCAAGACATAGAAAACAGCACGATCGAATCGAGCGCATCGAAAAAGACGACGTCGGTGGGGAACGTCATCAAGACGATTGTGATATGCGTCATCTTAGCCGGTGTCGTTGGGGTATATTTTTATTTTGGCCATCCGTCGCATCACAAGCGGTTCCAGACGTGCGAAGCCGAGATGGAGGGCAAGACGGGGTGCACATTCGACGGGCTCGATCTCATGGTTGCGAAGTGCGTCGGGGGCGTTTGGGACAAAGCCAACGGCGAGCGCTGCGAGCAAGATGCGTGTTATCAATATCGCGATCATGCGAAATGTGGCCGCTTGCGCGATGAAATATGCAAGGGTATCAAGGGCGAAAAGAGTTACAAATGCTCGCGCCAAGCCAGTTATTCGTACATGGCAAAAGAGGTCTACGATATCGATTAGATATTGGACATTTCGACCCGCGCCCTAAAATCTCGGTACGCACCCCATTCGATCGACCCCACCACCCGCGCCCTGAATGGGCGCCAGAACACAGCCCGGGGTGTAGCGTGGCGCAACCCCGGGGTGTAGCGTAGCGCAACCCCAGGGCGCAACCCCGGAATTTTGATCGATCCCACCACCCGCGCCCTGAAAGGGCGCCAGAACACAGCCCGGGGTGTAGCGTAGCGCAACCCCGGGTGACAGGCGGCGTATTGGCCTTGTGCCAATAGCCGCCCATGAGCCCGTATCGCGCGCATGGGCGATAGGGCGATAAAAGCCCGTATTGCCCAATGGGCAATAGGGCGAAAAAAAAGCGCCCGTATTGCCGCAGGCAATAGGGCGCTAAAAAACGCGAGGCGGATTGCCCTAAAGGGCAATCGCCAGCGGGTCGCGGGAATTATTTCCAGCCGTCGAGCGGGTTGGGATAGGCGTCGAGTTCGGCTTGTGTGCGTTCGCGCATCTTGATGGCGCCGGCGAAGCATTTTTGAGCGCAAATCGTGCAACCGACGCAGTTTTCGGGGTGTGCGACGGGGCGATCGTTTTCCCAGATGAGGCCGAAGTACGAGCAGCGGGTGCAGTTTCCGCATTTCGTGCACAAATCCATGTCGATTTCGGGGAGTCGTTTGACGGGCGAAAGCGCCATGAAGTCGGTGAGGCTGTCTTTGCCGCGTCCGATGAGGTCGTCGATCGATTTGATGCCGCGTTGTGCCATGAAGTGGGAGAGACCTTCGGTGAGTTCTTTGATGATGCCGACGCCGTATTTCATGGCGATGGTGCAGAACTGGACGTTGATGGCGCCAAGGGCGAGGAAGTTTGCGGCATCGCGGTAGTTCATGGGGCCGCCGTTGCCCGAGACGGCGACGCCGGAATTGCGCACCGAGTAGAGCGTGCTGTTGGAGATGGCGGTGACGCCGTGGCCGCTCATGCCGATGAAGACGCCTTCATCCCATGCGTGTTGTTTGCCGTCGAGGTGCTCGCGGAAGGTGAGCGATGGGAACGTATTGGCGAGCGTGACGCCGGCTTTTTTGTTGGGGTAGCGGTCGAGGACTTCTTTGACGGCCTTGAGGATGACGGCGATCGAGGTGACGGCAGCGGTGAGTTTGAAGAGTTTGGGGATTTCGGGGTCGGAGATTTCCATGACCCAATTGATAATTTTCGCGGTGAGCGCGGCGTTTTGCGAAACGATATCGCCCTCGGTTCCGTCGCCGCCTTGCGGGCACGAAAGCGAGTATTCGATGGCCATGGCGCCGGCTTGTTCGAGTTTTTTGGTGTTCGATTGCCATCCGGCGCGGTCGTGTTCGTCGTGTCCGGTCACGGGGCCACCGGTTGAGGCGGCGATGAGGCGATCGGGGAATTCTTCGCGCAAGATCTTGACTTCGTGGCAGACGCGATTGAGCGGGTGTTCCGAGACGTTATCGCAGTTGGCATACGTTTCGGCGTCGAGCTGGAACATGTAGCCAGCGGGGATGTGGATTTCGGCGCCATCGAAAGCGGTTTTCATGAAGCCGCCCGCCCAGCCTTCTTTGAGGGCACGGCGCATCTGTTCCAAGCCGTCCGACGGAGGCGCAGCCGAGAGCAAGAAGGGATTGGGGAGTTTGCGCCCGAAGAAGTCGGTTTCGAGCGAAACGGGCATGTGGTTGTAGCCGCCGATGATGACGTGGCTCTTGGCCGGGCGCATTTTTTCGGGCATTTTGGCATCTTTGCCCGAGAGATAATCGTCGATGACGGCGGCGATATTTTTGCCGTTTGCGACGCCTTCGACAGCCGTCGAGGGGCCCGACCAACCGTCGCCAGCATAGAACACGCCTTTGTGTTCGACGGCGGCCATTTCGGCGCGGTTGCCGATGGCGATGATGACGTGATCGACGTCGTTGCGCGTCGCCTCCGATCCGGCGAGCGGCTTGACATCGCGCGGGCTAAACTTCTCGGCCTCGAGTGTGAGGCGCGTCGTGCGGAGGCTGCGGATTTTGCCGCCTTCGGCGCAGATTTCCGTCACGCTCGTGCGTCCGGTCAATTCGATGCCAGCATCTTCGATATGGCGTTTTTCGGCAGGCGTGAGCGGGAGTTCGCTCAATTTTTCGAGCGTGATCATTTCGACCGATTTCGCACCGCATTTGAGCGCCGTCAACGCGCAGTCGACTGCAATTGCGCCACCGCCCACGACGACGACGTGGCCGCCGAGCTTCGGCTTCGCCGCCAAAAAGGCGTTGCCATAGAGCGCGTTTTCTTCTCCCGGAATCCCGAGTTTATAGGGACTATGAATGCCTTGTGCCACGAGAACGGCATCGTGTTTGTCGAGCAACGCCACGGCATCGTCGACTTTCGTGCCCGTTTTGACCTCGATTTCGAGCCCTTTGACGAGCCAATCGATATCGCTGGCGAGCACGTCTTTGGGGAGTCGTTCATCGGGGATGAGGTTGAGCGCACCGCCCAAGCGATCGTTGCGGTCGTAAATCGTCACGTCGAATCCGCGCTGCGCGAGCACCGCCGCCGCACCCAAGCCAGCCGGGCCACCGCCGATGATGCCAACCGTTTTGCCGCGTTTCGCCGCACGGTTGACTTTCGGCATCACGCCCAACTTCTTGGCGCGCGCAATGATATAGGCCTGCATCTTGGGGATCTCGATGGGCGAACCGTCGAACGCCTTGTGCGAGCATCCGCCTTGGCAATACGTATTGGGGCAAATCAAACCGCAAACGCCGCCGATCGGGTTCGACAACAAAATCTCAGCCGCCGCGCGCTGTATATCGCTATCGGCGCCACCTCGGGCCGCCATAATAAAATCGGCAGGCGAGCAATCAACAGGGCACCCCTTCTTACAGGGCTTGTTTTCGCAATACTCGCAGCTGTGCGCCTGACATGAAAATTGGGCGTCTGAAAGGAAAATATTCGCGTTCACGGTAACCTCTTCTCCAATGGTTATGGTGTTGGAATGCAGTCGTTCGCACGATGCGATACGACGTCGGAAAAACAGACCGTTTATCGGTAATGCGTGCCCAAAATGCAAGCGATTTTCGTCCGTTTCGCCGCCTATTTCTCGCGAAATACGGCGTCGGCTCCGGCTATGTCGCGCTTCGCGCTCCATACGCCTACGCTATCGCCCTATTGCCCGTTGGGCAATACGGGCTCTTTTTCGCCCTATTGCCCAACGGGCAATACGGGCTCATTTTCGCCCGGGGTTGCGCTACGCTACACCCCAGGCTGTGTTCTGGCGCCCATTCAGGGCGCGGGTGGTGGGATCGATCGGATGGGGTGGGGCGCCTCGGGTTTTCGCCCCGGGCTGTGTTCTGGCGCCCATTCAGGGTGCTAATTCTCGGTCGGTCCGCAACTAATCCCGACGTCGATGGCTTGTTCGACCTTCGGGGCGCGTCCTTTTTTGACGATGCGCACGACGTTTCCGATGAGCGTTTGGCTCGTGGCGCCGGTGACCTCGATTTCGACCCAATCGCCGGGCTCTGCCGCGCCGCGTTCAAAAATCGTCGTCTTGAAATCGCGCGTGTTGCCCATCGCCTGCGTCGGATTTCGCCGCGAATACCCCTCGACGATGACTTCGACGCGTTTGCCCACAAACGCCGCATAGACTTCTTTCGAAATATCCTGCTGAATGGCGATGATCTCGGCCAAACGCCGCTGTTTGACATCGGCGGGCACGTCGTCTTTCATCGTCTTTGCCGCTATCGAAAGCGATCGCTCCGAATACGCAAACAAGAACGCGAAGGCGAAGCGATTGTCGATGAGCGCTTGTTTCGTCTTGAGATAATCTTCTTCGGTTTCACCGCAAAAACCGACGATAATATCGGTAGAAATCGCAATTTCTGGGCATTTCGTTCGGAGTTTGCGCACTATCTCCTCATATTCTTCATACGTATAAATCCGGCGCATCGCCTCCAACTGCGCATCACTCGCCGATTGCAACGGCAAATGCACGAACTTCGCCACATTCGGTTCGGTCGCAATGACGTCGATGAGCTCGTCGCTAAACCCACACGGATGCGGCGACGTAAACCGCACTTGCTCGATCCCCTCGACGCGAGCCGCCATCTGCAACAGTTTCGCAAAATTCACGTCGCCATCGCGATACGAATTGACCGTCTGCCCGAGCAATGTGACGACCGAAAACCCTTGCGCCGCCAAGTGCTCGATTTCGGCGATGATTTGCGCCGCTGGCACATTTCGCTCGCCACCTCGCACGTGTGGCACGATGCAATACGTGCACACGTAATTGCAACCGCGCTGAATCGAAACCCACGCCGTCACGCCTTGCGGGCGCAATGGCGAACACCCACCGTAGAGCTCGGTTCGATCAAATGCCGTACGCAATTCGTGTTTTGTCTGACTATCTCGAATAATATTCGGCAAATTTCGATATTGATCGGGTCCAGCCACGAAATCGACGTAAGGTGCTTTTTCGAACAACGCCGCGCCAAGGTGTTTTGCCATGCAACCGACGACGCCGATGAGCATCGTCTGTTTGAGCCGCTTAAACGGGACTAAATTCGTGAGACGGCCCAAAATGCGCGCCTCAGCCTTTTCGCGCACCGCGCACGTATTCAAAATGACGACATCGGCTTCGTCGAGCGTCCGCGCGGGTTCAAACCCCGACTGCGTCAAAATCCCCATGATGAGCTCGCTGTCGGCGGTGTTCATCTGGCAACCATAAGTTTCGATGAGTACTTTCATAAGACCTTAAAAATTGGAGAATTTTTCTACGATTTCATACGAAATCGATTGATATTATTGAACAATTTTTTTGCGCTCGCTATTGTGCCTCGCGTCTGTCGCCGCTTGGCACAATACGCGGCAGCGGCTACGGCTATGTCGCGCTTTGCGCTCCATACGCCTCCGCGGCGCGACTTTTTGCGCGCCTCCGCGGCGGCAAATACGTCGCGCTTTTTCTATTTTTTGTGCCGCGATCGCAACAAAATATCGCTTCGTCGCCCATACCAACTACGGCTTGGGGTTGGCTTGATCTTTGACTTCGTATTCGACATTGGGGTCGACGACGATCGCATAATCGCTATTCCAATAGCGATCGAAGCTCTGCGTCAACTCTGCATTGAGCTTCGTTCCCGTTGCCACGACGCCGACATTGCGCGAGTTATAGAAATAATCGCCGCTCCAATTGCTCGTCCCGAGCCATGTTTTGTCGTCGTCGACGACGAGGAATTTCGAGTGAATCGTTCGGCTATAGGCCACAAATCCCATAGAATGTTCGGGGATTTCGATCATTCGCGCTTCAAAATTCGGAACTTTGGCCAAGCGCTTGAGATCGGCCATGTATTTGGGTCGCGTCGACCAATCCGAGACGAGCATGCGGACTTTGACGCCGCGTGCGGCGGCATCGGTCAACGCTTTATCGAGCTCGGTAAACGTCGTCTTGTCGTAGTTTTTCGTCGCATAGTTGAGTAATTGGAACGACACGCTCTTTTTCGCGCCCTCGATCATGGCGATCATCTTGGGGAGATCCCACATATCATCGCACGGCAACACGGATTTCGGGCTTGCCACGGTCTGAACTATCGTCGGCTCGCCTTTGTAATCGATTTGCGTCGCCTCGTAACATTTCGTCTTGGCGACTTCTGCTTTCGGGTCGAGAGCGAGTGCCCAGTCGATTTCGAAGATATCGACGATCGGAGCGACGAGCGACGGATTGTGCAATCGCGCCCCCATCTCGGAAATCTGCGTCAGCGAACGCCAGTCGAAGTTCTGCGACCCGAAATAGACGCGCGTTCCATCGACGATGAAGAATTTCGAATGCTGTACACCGCCCGAAATATCGGCATAAGAAATGATGCGAAGCTCGACGCCGGGGATCTTTTTCAATTCTTCGGGCAAGACGCCGTTTTCGCCGCTCGACATCTTTTTATCGACGATGAACCGAACTTTGACGCCACGGGCGGCGGCATCTTTGACGGCGTCGATGACTTTGGTCAGTGCCTGCGTTGCCGCCGTTTTGGGCAGTGAATCGTCGGCGGCAATCGCATAAAATTCTTCGAAATCGAGCGTCTTTTGCGCACTTTCTATCGCTTCGATCCAAACTGGGACGACGTTGGCGATGAAGTCGTTGTCGAGCGTCGTTTCGTCGGGCCACGATTCGAAGAGCATGAGATCGGCGTCTTTTTGGCTGTGGCGCAAGGCGTCGTCGGCTTCCGATGCGCCAAATAAGCCACTGGCATCGACGCGATCGGCTTGCGCAGCGGCAGCCGGGGCATCTTGCGGCGTTTGCGCCGGCACTTCTTCGCTTTGAACGACGGCATTTGTTGCGCTCTCGGGGCATGCCGCGCCATTCCCCGACGAGGCACAGCCGCCGAGCAAAGCAACCGAAAGCGAACAAACGATAATTCCAAGTGTACGATGAGACATGTTTTGAGCTACTCCCGAAAATACCGCCCATCAATGGGCGAAATTGAGCGATTTGAACGACGTATTCGCCAGACACGCAAAAAATCTTCTATAACATGGCGCGCATTTGGTGTAGGAAAATCCGCCAAAGTTCTTTCTCGTTTCCCTCCCCACGACTTCCGTTCATGGGTTCGAGCAAAGCGAAATCGGCGCAAAAATACGCAAAATCGGCGCAAAAATACGCAAAATCGATAAAGGAACGCATCTATGCGGCATAATTCCAATTCCATATACCGACGCCATATCGGTGTGATCTCGATTGTTCTAGCGCTCTCGGCGCAGTCGTGCAGCCTGTTTTCGGCGTCGACCCAAACGAAATCGGCAACATCGACCACGACAACGGCTTCGAACGCCACGACGACGACATCCCAAACAGCTGCCACGGCGATCGATGCATCGACTTCGCACAATATTTCTGCCACGTCGCAAATCGGCGAACAAAATACACAACATTTCATCGTTCCCGAACCCAATACCGATCTATCGGCGACCGATTGGCTCGTTTTGGCACAAGACGCCTACGATACACAACGCTATGGCGATGCGTTTTCGGCGGCGATTCAAGCGTACCATATCGCTAGCGCCTCGGGCGATTCCGACGTCGTCGACGAAGCGACGACAGCCGCCATCGTCGCCGCCGCGCAACTCGATGTTCGCGAATTGACATCGCGATCGCAATCGGCAACTTCGGCGGCAGAAAGTGCCATATTGACGCGAGTTTTGGCGTCGATTTGCCATCGACAAGGCGATCGCGACTGCGTCGCCACACAAGTCGATCAATCGGCTCGGGCTTGGGAGGCCCTTGGCGACGATTCTCAAGCGCGTCAAATGGTCAAATGGGGCGATTCTCTACACCCCGATTTGCCCATCGTCGCCGTCATGCTCCCGCTCTCGGGCAAAGATAGACGCATGGGGCGAGCTATGCTCGGTTCCTTCTTGCTCGCCGGGGGCATATACGACCACCGCGAATTGCCCTTTGCCCTGCGATTTTTCGACACCCAATCCGATGCCTCGGCCATCGAATCGATCGTTTCGTCGTTTGCCAACTCGCCGATACGGCTCGTCCTTGGTCCCGTCGACGTCCTCGAGAGCACAAAGTCAGCTCAATTACTGCCTGCCGATATTTCGATGATCGGTTTTTCTCCAAACGATGCATTTCTGGGCGATCGGCCCAACGTCTTTCAATACGCCTATACGCTCGATCGCGAAGCACAAGCCATCGCCGAACGCCTCGTCGATATGAGTCCGCGCCGCGCCATCGCCATTGCGCCGCAAAATGCCTATGCCGAAACGACTTTGGCACAAGTCAATGCATTTTTGCCGCCCGCCTTCGCCATGAGCGCAGAGCTGTATCCCGCCTCGCAGACCGATTTGCGCGACGTCGCCAAACGCATCACGTCACAAAACCCCGATGTGTTGTTTTTCCCAGCCCAAGCCGACGACGCCGAGCGCATCGCCAGTTTCCTAGCGCAAGAAAACATGTGGTGCACCACGCCCGGAACGCCTGCGCCAAAGGCTTCTACCGATACTCGTCAATTCGTCACCTGTCTCTCGACGAGTGCTTGGGCTCCGATCCGTAGCGATCACCGCTATAAATTCATCGTCAATGCCCTATATCTCGACTACATGGCAACTGCCGACGATATCGATGCAGCGTTTTCGTCGCAATTTTCGACGCTCTATCATCGCTTGCCCTCGGTCTACGAAGTCGTGCCATACGCCATCGTTTCGATGCTTCGCGCCGTTTCGGCGTCGGCGTGGAAATCGCCCGATGCCCTTCAAAACGCCATCTATCAGATCCTCAACGGCAATCAATACCTCCTCACGCCCGAGGTGCGACAAGTCGTCTCGAACGGTTCGATTTCTTATCCATCGACATCGACGCCTATGTCGACGATGGGGCTTGGTTCGTCGAATACTTCTCAAGCGCCATCCCTTCCCGTGCGATCATTGACGGTAAAATGAACCATAAATCGACGACATATTGGGCATGGATGGCCATTTTGGCCTTCGGGCTCCTCATCTTTGCCCCGCACAATGTCATGGCACTCTCGCCCGACGAAGTCGAAGGCAAGTCCGACGAAGTCTTGGCCAGCGAAAACTGGGAGACGCGCGAAGTCAAAGCCAGTAGCGGAACGGTCAAATGCGGCCTGTTGGCGATATTGATTTCGACCGTATGGCGCGGCTATGGGCATTACTGCATCGACGATGCATCGAGCCATTACAAGCTATTGGGCATGGAGGGCACAGCCCTCGGGCTCATGGCGACGTCGTTCCTCGTCGGCGGCTTGAGCAAAGACGACAACGCTTTATCGGGTATCTGGAAATCGCTGTTTCACTACGGCATGACGCTCTTCGTCGCGAGCTACCTTTTCGACGTCATCGGAACATTTAAAGGCGATACGTTCAACTTTTCCGATAATCACCTCGATCCCTATGGGCATTCTGTCGCCATGCAATTGCGATGGATCCCATCGAACGATTTCAATCTCGGTCTACAACTGGCTTATTCCTACAGGCATCCGCGATTCTGGGTCTCTCCCTACGGTTATGTCGACGTCACATCGGTGAGCAACTACGATTTCGGCGTCGATTGGGGCGTCGCGCTCTGGTATGCCGAGCGAAAACACACCTATGTGGCGATCGCCATGGATACAAAATACGAAGACTATCCAGACGACGATTATAAAATTCTCAAATTCTTGCCATATATCGAATTTTCGCTCGATCTGGGCACTTGGTTCGATCACCTCGCCGAGCTGCGATTTGTCAACCGTTTGGGGATAGGAGCGAGTTTGTATGATTTCGGATTTGCCAACACGGCGCCGTTTTCCGATCACGATACATTGCTCGTCTTAGAGAGTGAAATAAGCCTCAACGTCATCGACGATTTTAACATTGCATTCACCTATCGCTACCGTTCCGACTACGTCGTCGGCCAGTTGAGTGCGCCTAGCCGAATCTTCGATACGATTCCCGTTCCCGGCGTCGGCGTCTTTTCGCTCGATCTCAACTTCCGAATTGCTCGCGGTTGGTATGCGACGATCGATTCAAACTTCGGGCGAAGCGTCGACTTTTGGCTAGGCGCGGCAAAGCATTTCTAGATCGGCACTTTCGGCGATCTCGTCTTTGGGCGAAAAACGCGGTATCGTTTTTCGCGCTCATTTTTTATCAATTCGCCAATACGATATTTCATATAACGCCAACGCACAGGGAGTAGGGGAGAAATGGAAAAGGAGATTTGGACAATTCAGAGGATCTTGGAATGGACGACGGACTATTTCAAAAAAGGCGGTCTCGAAACGCCTAAACTCGATGCAGAGCTCATATTGGCGCATGTCTTAAAAGTCCCTCGCATTCAGCTCATCATCGACGCGGCGCGTCCACTCACATCTCCCGAAATCGCCGAATTCAAAGCGCTCATCTTGCGCAGGCGGCGGTCACGCGATCCCATGGCATATATCTTGGGAAAGCGAGAGTTTTGGTCTTTGCCCTTTAGTGTGGCGCCGTGCGTCCTCATTCCGCGCCCCGATACGGAATGTTTAGTCGAGCGCGTACTCGAGTTTATCGAGGCTTCGAAGAAGAGTACTTTGCCAAGCTGGCTAAAACCCGCCGTCGGGGAGTATTCGACCGAAGCCATCGACGGGCGACGCGCCTATTACGAAGCTATCGAAGCCGCAGAAGCTGCAGAAGCCGCCCAAACCGCAGAAACTGCAGAAGCCGCCCAAACCGCAGAAGCCGCCCAAACCACTCGCGAAACGGAATCCGAATCACCTGCCCCAAAACACTGGAACATCGCCGATATTGGCACCGGTAGCGGAGCCATCGCACTCGCTTTGGCCTCCGAACTCCCAGCTCAAACCCGAAGAATTATCGCCACAGACATTTCGCCCACTGCACTCGCCGTTGCTCGAACAAATGCCAAAAACCTCGAACTCGAAGAAAACGTCGACTTCGTCTGCGACGATTTGCTCAACACTTTCGTAAAGATAATCAATCTTGGCGTCGAAAAATTCGATATCATCGCCTCAAATCCGCCCTATATTGCGACTTCCGAAATGCGCGATCTCCCCCCCGAAGTCCATCGCGAACCAAAACTCGCGCTTGAAGCCGGATCCGACGGGCTCGACATCTATCGAAAACTCGTACCACAAGCCCATGAACACCTCGTCGAAGGAGGCTTGTTCATCGTCGAAATCGGTTCAAAACAAGGCCAAAGCGTCGCCCAACTCTTTACCGATGCAGGATTCAAAAACGTGCGCGTACTCAATGATTATGCCAATCTGCCGCGAAACGTCGTAGGCATTCGATAAAGTCGATCGATTGTGTGCGACAAATGCGCACAAATATTGATATTTCAACGCAAAATCGTTACCATTTTGCGATGTGTCGGTTTGTTCGATAGAATGGAGGTATCAATATGATAACGAACGCCATCGGTAGAATTGGAAAGTTATTTGGCTGTGCGGCGACGGCGGCGCTAGGGTGCGTTGCCGGTCTCGTCGGGCTCATCGGCTGTTCGCAATGCAGCATCGAAGACGAAGTCGTCGCCTATTATGGACCGCCGCCCGTCGCCGACAAAGACGTGCCCTCCGTCTACGGACCAGCCCCCGACTACGGCGACAAAGACGAAGAAATCGCCCATCCGATGTATGGCGTGCCGCCGTTCTACGGCGACGACAAAAACAATGACGATGTACAGGTTCCCGTCTATGGACCGCCTCCGGGATTCGACGACGATGCCCAAAAAGACGACGATGCCCAAAAAGACGACGAGAGCGCGAAAGGCGAAGACAAACCCGTCAAAATCGACGACAATGAACCGATTGCCGTCTATGGACCGCCGCCGGGATTCGACGACGAGGCCCAAAAAGACGACGATGATCAAAAAGACGACGAGAGCGCGAAAGGCGAAGACAAACCCGTCAAAATCGACGACGACGGCGGAATGATCGCCTATTACGGGCCCCCACCCCAATTCGACGACGAATCATCTATCGACAAAGACGAATAGGAGGGGAGTGTGGCAAATCTCTATTCGATGATTTATCAAAAGATGATGTGGAAGCGTCATCAAATCCGCATGCAGAACAACTGCGAGACGCACGAATTGCGCTATCTGTTTTTCGAAGTCTCGCGGCGATGCAACATTGCTTGCCGCTATTGCGGCAGCGAGTGCACGCGTCGGGAGCGCGAAAACGAGCTTACAACGCAGCAGTGGCTTTCGATCATCGACCAAGTCGCCGAAGATTTCAATCCGCGCCGCGTCATGGTCGCCGTCACAGGCGGCGAGCCCCTCTATCGCGAAGACATTTTCGAGATCTTCGCCCGCCTGCGCGATCGCGGCTTCCCATACGGCATGGTTTGCAATTCGACATTGCTCGACGCCGCGCGCGCCAAAAAACTCGTCGAATGCGGGATTCGATCGATTTCCCTTTCGCTCGATAGCATCCCCGAGGTCAACGACGCCGTCCGCGCCAAAGGCTGTAGCGCGGCAACGGTCAAAGCCATTGAAAATCTGCGATCGGCGGGCTACCGAGGTATCCTCGAAGCATTATCGACGATTACGAAGCCATGCATTCCGCACCTAGCCGATATGCAAAAATGGCTCACCGAACTGGGGATTCACCGCTGGCGCGTTTCGCCCGTCATCCCCATCGGCCGAGCCGAACAATGCACCGATTTGCTACTCTCCGACGACGACATCCGAGCACTCCTCGATTTCGTTCGCCAACGACGATGCAAAAAAGACGACGATTTGCGCCTCGAATTTAGCGAAGAAGGCTTTTTAGGCGAAGAATACGAAGGCTATGTGCGCCCGTACTTGTGCCAATGCCGCGCCGGTATCAATATCGCGGGCATTCGCTACGACGGCAAAATCGGCGCTTGCCCCGAGATTTCACAAGCCTTCGACCAAGGCGATATCCTCAAAGAACGCCTCTCGACCGTCTGGAATGAGCGATTCAAAGATATGCGCGACCGCTCCTGGATGCACGAACTCGGGCCTTGCAAGCGATGTAAAAAATACGACATTTGCCATGGCGGTGCGCTTCATCTCTACGACGATAAATCGACGGCGACGAAGCGATGCTTTTATTGCATGCTCGACAAATCAAAAAAATAGCGCAGTGTATGCGCGCAAGGGGGCGAGCAAAGCGATGCCACCGAGCACATAGCTGCGCTGCCGCAGGCGTATGCGCGCAAGGGGGCGAGCAAAGCGATGCCACCGAGCACATAGCCGGAGCCGACACCGTATTGCCCTACGGGCAATAGGTGGCGACAAATAAAAAAAGATATTTGTATATCAATGGATATAATTCCAATAACAATGTATATAAATATATTTTCTGCTGTATAATTTAATACACAATTAAAAATTATAACTCAACACACAAATCGATACATTTCAATAAATATTATACATAACACATACTTGCAAGAGCGCGCCAAAAGGGCACATCTGCGCAAATTAAAGATAGTACAGTGTTTGATGTATATAATACATTACATACGAATTGCAATATATTATATACATTGACATGCGCGATGGCGATGCATACTAAGGTTGAATTTGTATCTTCCAACAGCGGTGGATGCGATGCGCTTTGAAATCTTCGGGGAGCGATTGCGGCGTAATGTCGGCGATGGCGACGGTGCATTGCCCGATGTGCGAGGGGATTTTTTGGGGGTCAAAAGCGAGTCGTCGCGAGTTCGTCGAGAAGTAGAGCGTGCCATTGGGGCGCAGGAGTGGGAGGCAGAGTTCGACGAGTTCGGGCCATTGGCGGTTGATGTCGAGGACGTCGGCGGTCATGCTCGAGTTGCTAAACGTCGGCGGGTCGAGCAAGATGACGTCGAAGCGCTTGTCGGTGGTCGATGACGTGTTGGCGGCTTGGCGTTTGCGGTTTTCGAGGCGCAAGAATTCGACGACGTCGCCGCGCGTGAGCCCGTATCGTGCGGGAGCGATGCCGTTGAGTTGCAAGTTCTTTTCGGCCCACGACAAATACGTATTCGATAGATCGACGGTTTGGACGAAACTGGCTCCGCCTTTGGCGGCGGCGACGGAAAGTGCGCCTGTATAGCCAAACAAATTTAATACACGTTTATCGGCACATGTTCGAATTAAATTCTGTCGCAGTGGGCGGTGGTCGAGAAACAAGCCCGTATCGAGGTAGTCGGTGAGATTGACGTGGAAGCGCAAATCGCCTTCGCCGACGGTGCCCAGGACGGGCTGCGATGGGTTCGACGATTTGTTGTATTGGTCGCGGCCTTTTTGCTTTTTGCGCGTTTTGAGGATCGTGTGCTGCGGAGCGAGTTGCAGGGCGGTTTCGGCGGCTTTGAGCATGGCTTCGAGCCAGATGGCTTCTTCGCGCGGGTCTTTTTCGTAGGGGCGTTCGAAGAGGGCGACGACGGCGTATGTTTCTTTGACGGCGTCGGTGGTGAGTTGGTAGATGTCGACGCTGAGGGGGATTTCGGGGATGTCGCGGTCGTAGACGCGATAGGCGTCGATGCGGTCGCGTTTCATGCGCTTTTGAAAGTATTGAGCGCGTTTGGTCAGGCGGTTTTGAAACATCTCGGCTTGGCGCTGTGTTTTCGCGCCGAGATCGGGCGGTGTGAGCATAGAAACCTCGGTCAATAGGGCATAATCGCACATCATCGGTGGCAAAGCGCACGCGGGCGTTTTGCGGCGGCAACATACACGTCTTCGGTGAAAAAAACAATTTTGTATGCGCAAGTTCGCACATTATGGGTATATTGCGCGGCGGCGTGCAGGCCAGGGGCTGAGAGCAGGTTGCCGCGACAACAAATCGCGCGCAGACGAGCCACGCGCAAGCGAGCCACGCACAGACGCAAATTTCGGAGTGGAGCAGACGCAATCAGACGATGAAAACGAGGCAGACAAATGAAACGGCGAACCGCGCCGAATTGACGACGCGAATTCCGCACAATCCCGAGGCAGAAATTTCGCTTTTGGGGAGCATCCTACTCGACAACGATACGCTCAATATTGCCGCCGACCGCATCGTGGCCGACGATTTTTACGATGCCGTGAACAAAGAAATCTTCACCGCCATGCTGAAATTGCACGACGACGGCAAGCCCATCGACTTGGCGACGCTCTACATGCACATGGCAAACGTGAAACTGCTCGAAGAAAAGGGCGGCATCCATTATTTGACGACGCTGAACCAGAATTTGCCATCGGCGACGAACGTGCAGCGCTATGCCGAACTCATCAAAGAGACGTCGCTTTTGCGCAAGGCGATTGCGATTTCGCAAGAGGCGCTCACGCTCGCGCAGCTGCCGATGGAAGACGTCTCGGCGTTTCTCGACAAATTCAATCAAGATACGTTTGCGCTGACGCTACAGAATACGGCGAAACCGTATTTTTCGATTCAAGACGTCATGCAATCGACGTTTGCCAAACTCGAGGAGCTCTACTGCAACCAAGATCAGATGCCCGGTGTGTCGTCGGGATTTATCGATTTCGACCGCAAGACTGCAGGATTTAAGCCCGGCACGCTGACGATCGTCGCCGCGCGTCCGGCCATGGGGAAAACGGCTCTCGCCCTCAATTTCCTCACCAATGCCGCCATCGATCGGCAAGTCCCCGCCGCCTTCTTCTCGCTCGAAATGACAAAAGAAGAGCTCGGCAACCGCATCATCTCGTCGCGCGCCAAGATAAAGGGCGACAACATGCGCCGCGGCACGCTCTCCGAAGCCGAATGGAACCGCGTCATGACGACGATGGAACGCATCAATGCATCGAAGATATTCGTCGACGAAACGCCAGCCATCTCGATTACGCGGCTCAGCGCCAAGGCGCGCCGACTCAAAGCCGAGGCCAATATCGGCATGATCGTCATCGACTACTTGCAACTCATGACGGGGAGCACCTACACGCCTTCACGCGAGCAAGAAATCTCCGAAATCAGCCGATCCCTCAAAGCACTCTCCAAAGAGCTTTCGCTCCCCATCATCGCGCTCGCTCAGCTCAACCGCGGCGTCGAAGCGCGAACCGACAAACGCCCCATGCTCCAAGATTTGCGCGAATCGGGCGCTATCGAACAAGATGCCGACATGATTACGTTCATCTATCGCGACGATTATTACAACAAAGATTCGCCCGAAAAAGGCGTGTCAGAAATCATCATCGCCAAACAGCGTAGCGGCGAAACTGGTACGGTAAAACTCAAATGGTTTGGCGAATATACGCTTTTCGAAAACTTCGCCGAAGATATCATGTAAGGAGGCTGCGCATGGGCATTTGGCAATCGATACGAGTCCGACTTTTTGGCGTCAAAGATCCCGAAGGCGACATCCCCATCATGCGACACCATCGCATCGATTCTTCGGGCGCAATCGCCGACGATTCATGCGCACCAGCCGAGGCCGAAACGGCGGCAAACGGCCAAACGAGTGCTTTGCCGGATTCTACAAACAAAAATGAACATAATTCGAGTATTAAAGATATTCATCGAATTTTATTCATCTGCAGCGGAAACATTTGCCGCTCACCATACGGCGAAGTTCGGCTCCGTCAGCTGGCCCAACGACGCCAACTCGATTGGCAAATTGCCTCGTGTGGCACGCTCAAGCTCATCGGTCGCAGCGCCGCCCCCCTCATGATCGAAGCCGCCCAAGCACACGGCCTCGACTTGCATTCGCATCGTTCGAGCGCCATCTCGACGCCATTGCTCGAAGCCGCCGACGTCATCTTTGCCATGGGCCCCGATCACAGCCGCGAAATCGTGCGCATCTGCCCCAACGCCGCCCCGCGTACCGTCATGCTCGGCACGTGGCTCGCTACGCCCAAACACCAAATCGACGACCCCATGGGCAAGCCCTACGACGCCTACGAACGCGCCGCCTCCGAAATCGACGAAGCCCTCGAACGCTGGTTTGCACAGTTTTAATTCTTTCGATCCTTTATATTATTTTTCATTCTTAATATTTTTTAATATTTATATTATTTTTAATATTTATATTATTTTTCATTATTTATATGATTTGATGTGGCGCCGCCTATGTGCTCACCATTCCTAACGGAATGGTTCCGCGCATACGGCGTCGGCGCCGCCTATGCGCTGCATACGGCGTCGGCTTCGCCTATGTGCTCACCATTCCTAGCGGAATGGTTCCGCGCATACGGCTACGCTACGTTTGCAACGTCTTGTTGAGTCGCGCGATCCGTGCTTCGTCTTGTCGAATATATATCGTTCGCTCGTTGTGAACTTCGACTTTCCCTATCGGGCCCGATTTGATCTTTTTGAGATATTTGGCTTGTGTGATTTGTATTTCGGCGCCCGTACTTCGTGCAAAGCTCGAATAATGCATCGCCAAAAGCGCGGCATCGAGTATCGTTTCGGGCGTCGGATTGGGCGATTTGACGACGACATGAGACCCCGTCGCGCCGCAGGCGTGCAACCACGTATCATTGCCGCGCGTATAGCGGAAAGTGAGCTCGATGTTGTCTTTTGCCGATTTCCCGACGAGGATCGGCGTCCCATCGGCGGCATAGAACGTCTTAAACGGCTTGTGCTGTGCCTTGGCATGCGATTTCGTCGCCGTCGCCGTCGCCGTGCCGCCGGCTTTGGGCACATCGTTTTGAATGCAAAACATGTCGAGAGCGGGTAGGGCATAGTCGATTTCTTCGACTGTCGTCGCCGATTCGATCCGATCGACGATCTTTGAAATCTCATCCAATTTCGATTGCGTTTCTTCGAATCTGGCTCGGATTAGTGGTTCGGCTTTATCCATGCGCTTGGCTTGGGCATATCGCTTTTCGATATTTTCTCGCACCGACATCGACGGATCGAGCGCGATTTGAACGATATCGCCCGTCTCAAAATCGGGGAGCGATGCCGATTTATCGCCTTTTTTGATTTGCCAGGCATAAGCATTGAGTAAATCGGCTTCGCGGCGCCGATTTTGCGCCGTTTTGACTTTGGCGAGGTCGCCGCAAAGCGACGCATGGAGCTTGGTCAGCCGCGCGAAGTGTTTTTTCGCACGGCGCAAGGCGTCTGTTTTGCTCGTCTCGAACGATTCGCGGGCATTGCGTTCATCGATCATCGCCTCGACTGCAGTATAATAATCGCCGCGTGCGGCGTCGGCAAAACGATTTATCGATCGCATCGTTTCGGCATTTGCCGGGCGCGTATACGTTTCGTTCACATTGCGATCGGGCGATTTTCCAATTCTTCCCAAGATGCGCTGCGTCTCGTGATCGATAAAAAAGATGTTCGGATTGCGCCCCGTGAGCTCGGCAATCAAGACATGGCGCACGGCATCGGCATGCCCAAATTCGAAGAAAACGATTCGATCGTCGTGCGCGATGCGAACGGCACAAACCGTCTCATTGAGCAGATATTTGCGAAGCAGCATCGTAAATGCCTGCGGTACGGCGGGCGCTTTTCGAGGGTGTTCTGTCGCATAAATGTCGAGATGCGTTGCACGAAAATCGACGACGACAAAAAACCGCCCTTTTTCCTTCGCATTCAACGCCTTAAATCCAAATTGTATGCGATTTGATCCGTCCGATATTTGTTCGACACGCGCACCACTCAAATCGAAATTGAGTTGCGTCGTCATCTGCTCGAGTTCAGCATAATGCATCGTGATATTCCTTCGCCTCTAATTCCAAAAATAGCTCCATCACACGACGGGCGATGGGCTAAATCTAGCAGTATCGACATTTTTTCGAGTTCAGTCAAACGACAATCGAAACGCGCGATCCATCGCATGCCCACCATAGATAACACAGCTATATAAAACCAATAGCCCCGCAGTAGCGTGGCGGTATAAAAACGACAATAGCCCCGCAATCGCGGGGCGATATAAAAACGACAATAGCCCCGCGTTAGCGGGGCGATATAAAAACGACAATAGCCCCGCGCTAGCGGGGCGATATAAAAACTATAACTTTGCTTTGCGAATTTTCAAAGGCATGACTTCGATCTTCTTGTACTTTTTGCCGTTCGAATGGCAACAACCGCCATGCGATGCCTGATTTGAAAACGGGCAATGATCGCACGAACAGCCACAGCTCCCAGTCTTCGCCTCGGGATCGCTCAGTTTTTTATACTTTTTGTAAAAAGTCAAACCGAGGTATCCGAGCGCAAATGCGACGATGACGATGATCAATATATTGTCGAGTTGCATCGATATCTCCTACAAAAACAGTCTATTCTCCCCGCCATCTATCCGATGCCCGCACTAGAACAAGAGCCCGATGAGGCGAACGATCGCAGCGAGTACCCAAGCGATGGCAAACATTCCGAAGAATTGCGAGAGCGCGAATTTCCAAGAGTTTGACTCGCGTTTTGCCACGGCTAGCGAAGCGATACAAGGCGATGTCAACAACATGAACACGATGAGCGCAATCCCCGTCGTCGTACTATATTGAGCACGGAGCTTGTCTCGTAAAGATGTGACGCCTTCGTCGGCATCGTCTTCTGCATCGACTTCGCCGAGAGAGTAGACAATGCCCATCTGCGACACGAAGACTTCTTTTGCTGCCAAAGCACTGACGACTGCCGTCGAAATCTTCCAGTCGAATCCGAGCGGCTTAAAGACTGGCGCGATGAAGCGCCCAACGGTACCCATATACGATTGTTCGAGTTCTTTATCGGCCAAGTAGTTGTCGACTGTCGATTGGAATTGTTTGGCTTGGTCGAGGACTTCTTTATCGGCAAACAGTTCGGGGTATTGAGCTTCGAGTTTCACCGATACCAATTCGGTTTTCTCTTCGATTTCCTCGTCGGTCAAGTCGCCAAGCTTGGCGATTTCTTCGTCGACTTTTTCGTCAAATGCCGATTTTTCGGGGATTTCATCGCCATATTTGGCGACGATGGCATTGTGCGCTTTCATCAACTCTGGCGATTCCGTCTCGATCGTCTTGGTGATTTCGGCTGTCAATTGATCGGCAGTTTCGTCGTCCATCTTCGGGTATGCAGCGAGCCACCACAAGACGATCGAAAGCGCCAAGATGATCGTACCAGCTTTTTTGAGATAGAGCCACGAACGCTCCCACATGTGCATGAGAATGGCGCGAGTCGTGGGCATGCGATAGGGCGGCAATTCCATGACAAACGGCTCTTCTTCGCCCTTGAATACGGTCTTTCGCAAGATAAAGGCGAGCGCCAAAGCGACGACAATGCCCAAGAGATAGATCCCCAAGAGCGCGATTCCTTGGTATTTCTCGGCAAAAAAGATCGGAACGAGAAGGAGCCAAATGGGAACGCGAGCGCCACAACTCATAAACGGCAAAACGAACATCGTCGTGAGGCGTTCCTTTTCGCCCGCAATCGTACGCGTCGCCATCATACCCGGCACAGAGCAACCAAATCCTGTAATGAGCGGAATAAACGAACGCCCGTGTAGACCAATTCTGTGCATCAATTTATCGAGCAAAAACGCCGTTCGAGCCATATAGCCCGTATCTTCGAGGAACGCCAGCCCCATGAACAATATGATGATATTGGGCAAAAAGACGACGACACCGCCCACGCCCCCGATAATGCCATCGACGAGAAGACTGGCAATGTTGGGATTGTTTTCGGCAAAGCTGCTACCCGATATCCATTCGCCCAATGCACTAAATCCCGCCTCGATCCAATCCATCGGGTATTGACCCAATGTAAACGTAATTTGGAATAGGGCATAGACGATGAGGATGAAGAAGACGAGCCCGAAGACAGGATGCGCTAGCCATTTGTCGATCTTATCGCTCATTTCGCGAGCATTTGCGCGTTGCTTTTCGATCGTCACTTCTTTGAGCAAGCCCGCGGCGAAGCCGTAATATTGCTCGGTGATATATTCTTGAATATCGAGCTGCGTATCGCCGCGCACGTCGTTGCGCTCGGCTTTGGCAACTGCCACGGCTTTCAATCCGCCCTCGATGGCGCCAATCTCTTTGACGTATTTTTCATCGTCGGCGATGAGTTTTGTCGCCGTCCAATCTCGGTGATTTTCGACCGAAGCCGGCAGAGCTTCTTTGACTTTTGCGATCGATTTAGCGAGGTGATCGCCCAATCGCAAGTGATCGGTTGGTGCTTTGAGGTCGCGTCCTTTGGCGATAGCCGCTTTGAGCTCGGGGATCCCTTTGCCATGAGAGCCGACCGTCTTGATAATCGGCATGCCCATGAGCTTCGACATTTCGTCGATGCGCAGCTGAAGGCCGGCTTTTTCGGCTTCATCCCACATGTTCAAGACGAGGATCATCGGCAAATCGAGTTGCATGAGCTGCGCGACGAAGACGAGGCTACGAGAAAGCGATCCCGAATCGACGATGGCGACGAGCATATCGATGTCACCACTCAAAAGCTCTTCTTGCGCGACTTTTTCTTCGGGCGAATGGTAATTCAATGAATACGTACCCGGCAAATCGACGACTTTGATTTCTTCGCCTTCGTATTTAAACGAACCGTCGCGCTTTTCAACCGTCACGCCCGAATAGTTTCCGACGTGCTGATTCGCTCCCGTCAATCCATTAAATATCGTCGTCTTGCCGCAGTTCGGATTGCCGGCAAGTGCAACCGTGAGCATCTTCTTTTCGCTCATACACATCTCCTCATCGCCGCCTATTATCCGACGAATGATGTTTTTGTGATTTGTAAGAATTTGTTACAATTTGTTGAC